>JALSPJ010000262.1 GCA_026985995.1 Anaerolineales bacterium | reverse complement strand
TACATGCCCACCGCGAACAGCGCCAGACCGGCCAGGCTGGTGCGCTGGGCGATTTTGAGCTGCTTTTTCAAAAAATCCTGGTTCAATTCACTGCGCATGGGGAACCGTCCTTCGGGCCGCGCCGCTCAGCGGGCGGCCAGGCGTTGGGCAATGCCGGCGGCCAGCTTCTCCAACAGGCCCACGGCCACGGCCTGCCGCGCGGTGCGCAGCGCGGCCACCAGGGCCCGCGCGTCCGAGCGGCCGTGGCCCACGAACACCAGCCCGTTGATGCCCAGCAAGGGCGCGGCCCCGGCCTCGCTGGGGTCCAGCACGGCCTTCAAGTGGGCGAAGGCCGGTTTGGCCAATAGCGCGCCCAACTTGGTGCGCGGGCCGGCCATCAGCGCTTCCTTGAGCACATCCACCAGCAGGCCCACCACCGCCTCGCTGGTCTTCAGAAACACATTGCCCGTGAAGCCATCGGTCACCACCACATCGGCTTCGCCGGCAAACACCTCTTTGGGCTCCACATTGCCGATGAAGTTGAGACCGCTTTCGGCCAGCAGGGGGTAAGTGGCCTTCACTAAGTCGTTGCCCTTGCCGGCCTCTTCGCCGTTGGAAAGCAGCGCCACCCGGGGCCGGGCCCGGCCCAAAATTTCTTCCGCATAAATCGCGGCCATGATGGCAAATTGCACCAGATATTCCGGCTTGCATTCCGCGTTGGCGCCAATATCCATCACCAGCACCCGTTCGCGGCGGCTGGGGAACGCGCCGATAAGCCCGGGTCGGCGCACCCCGCGCAAGCGGCCCAAAATGAACAGCGCGTTGGCCAGCGCGCCGCCCGTATTCCCTGCGGTGACGAAGGCGTCGGCCCGGCCCTCTTTCACCATGCGCATGCCCACGGCCATGGAGGTGTTGGGCTTGCGCCGCACCGTTTCGCCGGGTTTGTCGGTCATGGCAAAGACTTCGGGCGCGTGCACGAAGACCACATTCTCGGGCGGTGAAAGGGCGGCCAGCCGGGGTTTGACCGCGGATTCCTGCCCCACCAGGTAGAAAGTGTCTTCGGGCCACAGTCGCGCGGCTTCCACCACCGCGTGCACTTCGGGTTCGGGGTGGGCATCGCTGCCCATCGCGTCCAGCACAATGCGCATGGGCCTGTCTCCTCGCCGGGGGAACCGCGCTGCGGTTCGGCCGGGGTTGGGGTGCCTGGGGGAACCGCCAGACCGGCGCGCGCCCGCGGGTTCCACCAGGTGCCAGGATTATACCAGGCGCGCGCCGCGCGGCGGTAGTATAATGGACCATCATCCCCCGTAGGAGGCACAGCCATGCAATCCTATCTGCGCGGCCGCGATTTCATCAGCGACCTCGATTTTTCCAAAGAAGAGGTCGAAACCGTGCTCGAAGTGGCATGGGACCTGAAGCGCAAGCGGGCCTTGGGCATTCCCCACGCTTATTTGCGCGACAAAACCCTGGCCATGCTGTTTTTCTTCTCCAGCACCCGCACCCGGTCGTCCTTCGAGGCCGGCATGGCGCAGCTGGGCGGCCACGCGGCTTTCATCGAGAGCCGCACCACCCAAATCCACCACGGCGACACGGCCAAGGAAATCGGCGAAATTCTGGGCCGCTACTTCGACGGCATCGCCATTCGCAATGTGGATTGGGGCGTGGGCAACGCCTATATCAACACCGTGGCCCAGCACAGCCGGGTGCCCGTGTTCAACATGCAATGCGAAATTTACCACCCCTTCCAGATTTTGGCCGATTTGATGACCATCATGGAAAAGAAAGGCCGCGACTTGCGGCGTAAGAAGCTGGTGGTGTCGTGGGCCTACGCGTCGTCGTACCTCAAGCCCATCTCGGTGCCTCAGTCCCTCATTTTGCAAATGCCCCGCTTTGGCCTGGATGTGGTGCTGGCCCACCCGCCCGAGTTCCAACTCATGCCCGAAATCGTCGATGAAGCCCGCAGCCTGGCCCGCAAGTATCGGGTGGGCTTCGACATCGTGCACGACATGGACGAGGCCTTCAAGGACGCGGACATCATCTACGCCAAATCCTGGGGCCCCCTGCTGACCACCACGGACCCCGAAGAGGGCAAGCGCCTGCAGGACCAGTACAAGGATTGGATTACCGACGCCCGGCGCATGGCCCTGGCCAAAGAAGACGCCATCTACATGCATCCCCTGCCTGCGGACCGAGACATCGAGGTCACCAGCGAGGTGCTTGACGGGCCCCAATCGGTGGTGTACGACGAGGCCGAAAACCGGCTGCATGTGCAAAAGGCCGTCATGGCCCTGACCATGGCCTGAGCCCGGAGGAATGACCATGCTTCCTGCGTCTTCCCCCACCCGCAAAGTGGCCGTCATCGCCATCGGCGGCAATTCCCTCATCCAGGACCGGTCTCAGCCCCAGGTGCCCCACCAGTGGGACGCGGTGCGCACCACGGCCACCCACATCGCCGCGCTGGTGGAACAGGGCTGGGATGTGGTGGTCACCCACGGCAACGGGCCCCAGGTGGGCTTCATTTTGCGCCGCAACGAGCTCGCGGCCCACGAGGTGCACACCACGCCCCTGGACCTCATCGTGGCCGACACCCAGGGCTCCATTGGCTACATGCTGCAGCAAACCTTGGACAACGAATTCCATCGCCGGGGGCTGCCCAAGCGTGCCCTCACGCTGGTCACCCAGGTGCTGGTCGACCCTCACGACCCCGCGTTCCAAAACCCCAGCAAGCCCATCGGTGGTTTTTTGACCAAAGAACAGGCCGAGCAATTTGCGGCCCAGGGCTGGCCGGTGATGGAAGATGCGGGCCGCGGCTGGCGGCGGGTGGTGCCTTCCCCCGAACCTATGGAAATCATCGAGGAACACGCCATCCGCGACGCGGTGCGCCAGGGCTGGATTGTCATCGCGGTGGGCGGCGGCGGCATTCCTGTGGTGCGCAACGCCAAAGGCGAGCTGCGGGGCGTGGCCGCGGTCATCGACAAAGATAAAGCCAGCGGCCTGCTCGCGGTGCGCATTCACGCGGACCTGTTCCTCATTTCCACCGCGGTGGAAAAGGTGGCCCTCAACTTCGGGCAGCCCAATCAGCGGGACCTGGACCGCATGACCATCTCGGAAGCCAGGCGCTACATGGCCGAGGGGCACTTCGCACCGGGAAGCATGCTGCCCAAAATTCAGGCCTGCGTGCGCTATGTGGAACGCACCGGCAACCCCGCGGTCATCACCAACCCGCCCAACATGCTGCGCGCCCTGGCCGGCGAAACAGGCACCTGGATTGTGCCGGGGTAGGACCATGCCCGGGGCGCGTAAAGCCCGCAGGGCCGGGATGCTCCCGGGTATCTCGGCCCTGCTTTTTCTGGCCGCGGTTGCGCTGGGGCTGACGGCCTGCGCGCTGCCACAGCCCACCCCCCTGCCCACCCCGCGCGCGCTCACGGCCGTGCCCACGCGGCCGGCCAGCGCCACCCCCTCGGCCTGGGCGCCCCTGCCCCTCACGCCCACCTTCACCCTCACGCCCACAGCTTCCCCCAGCCCTACGGCTACCCCCGTGCCGCCGGACCAGGCCGTGGCCACGCAACACCACCTGCGCGTGACCTACGACCCGGCCGCGCAGTGGGTGGGGGTGGAGCACACCCTGCGCTACACCAACCCCACTGCCGAAACCCTCTCCACGCTGCCCCTCATCGTGCCCCCGTGGTACTACTTCGCGCTGGTGTGGCAGCGCCTGGAAATCGACGGTCAGGCCCTCGATCTCGCCCAGGTTCCGGCCAAACCCAGCCGCCTGGTGCTGGAATTGCCCTTGCCTGCGGCCCTGCCGCCGGGGGAGACGGTGACCCTGTACATGCGCTATGGCCTGTGGCTACCCCGCCTGCGGGTGACGGGCAACGAAACCAACCGACCCATGGTCTTCGGCCATTCCCCCCGGCAAACCAACCTGGTCGACTGGTATCCCTTCGTGCCCGCGTATGTGCCCGGCGAGGGTTGGGTGGCGCGTCCGGCCTGGCCGTATGGCGAGTTCCTCACCTACCCCCGGGCCGACTTCACCTTGGAGTGGCAGGGGCCTGCCAACTGGGTGCTGGCCACCAACATGGAACCGACGGCCTGCCCCGCGGAAGCCGCCCCCCAAACCCGTTGCTTTGCCCTGCGCGCCGCGCGGGGGGCCGTGCTTTCCCTCAGTCCCTATTACACCCGCGTCGAAACCCCCGGGCCCCGGTCCGCCGACGGCTCTCCCATCACGGTGGAAGCCTTCGTCTTCGCCGGGCACCGGGGGCCGGCGCAAGTGGCGCTGCAACACGCGGCCCAGGCTTTGGAAGACTATGCCGCGGCCTTCGGGCCCTATCACCGCCGGCGGCTCACCTTAGTGGAAGGGGATTTCCCTTTCAGCATGGAATACGATGGCCTGTTCTTCGTGCGTGGCAGCCACTTCGACCTCACCCCGGAGAAGTTCCTCACCGCCATCACCGTGCATGAGGTGGCCCACCAGTGGTGGTTCGCGCAGGTGGGCAACGACCAGGCCCTGCATCCGTGGATGGATGAGGCCCTGGCCACCCACTGCGAGGCCTGGTATTACCGCCGGCGTTTGCCCGACTGGGTGGCCTGGTGGGAAAGCGGCCGCTGGGAAGGCCTGACGCCCGAGGGGCCCATTGACGGCAGCATTTACGAGTATGGCGGCTTTTTCGCCTATCGTCGCGCGGTTTATCAGCACGGGGAACGCTTTTGGGCCCAGGTGCACGCCCAACTGGGCGACGCGGGTTGGACCGCGTTGCTGCGCGCCTATCGCGACGCGCATTTCGGCGGCATTGCCCGGCCGCAAGACCTGCTGGGCCGGGTGGCCGCGGCCTGGCCCGATGCGCCCTGGCCGCGCTTTTTCCAGCACACCTTCCCCCAGCCCGGCGAATGAACGCCCGCCATGTCGTTTGCACGACAATGGTTGCCACTTTTGGGCTTGTTTGCCGTATACTTAATGAAACGAACCCTTTCCCCAGGAGGTAGGCGATGGATTTCGTTCGGCCTTTCACTTTTCTGTTCGAGGATAAAGACTGGCTCAGCAAAAGCCTGATTGGCGTGCTGGTGGCCCTGGCCGGCATTTTGATTTTGCCGTTGCCCATTCTGGCGGGATATATGGTGGCCCTGGTCCGCAATGTGATGCGCGGCGACGAACGCCTGCCCTCGTGGGACAACATCGGTCAGATGTGGGTCGATGGCCTGGCCCTGTGGGTGGCGACTTTCGTGTATAGTTTGCCGTTTTTCTTGCTGCCCGCGGTCATCATGCTGCCGGCCGTGTTTGCCGGTGGCCTGGCGCCCGATGAGGTGGCCGATGCCTTGGGCCTCGCGGGCCTGGCTTTGACCTTTTTGGCGCTGTTGCTTTGGGCCGCGGTGTTTCTCTTCGTGGGCCCGGCGTTGGCCCTCACCTACGCGCGCACGGGCAGTTTTGGCGCGCTCTTCCGGGTGGGCCAGGTGCTGGCCCTGATTCGCCGCTGCCTGGGCACTTTTCTCGCCCTCATGGTGTACGCTTTGGTTGTGGGTCTGGTGATTGGTGTGCTCAACAGTATCCTGAGCCTTATCCCGTGCATTGGGTGGCTGCTGAGCCTGGGCGTGGGGTTCTATGTGACCGTGGTTATCGGCCACATTTACGGCCAGGCCGCGCGGCAGTGCCCGGCGTGAGTTACGGGGGTGGGGGAAGGGCTCCGCACGGGCGGGCGCGCGCCGCGACGCAACGCGCCTTCACCCCACCCGCACGGCCCACAGCAGCCCTTCCGGCGAGGGGTAGAGGTGGGCCTGCACGCGCGGGTCGGCCTGCACCTGGGGCCACAGGTTTTGGCGCACCACGGGCCAGGTCGCGTTGTGCGCGGCGATGATGCCGCCGGGCCGCACATGCTCCACGGCCCAGGCCCAGTAGGCGGGATAGCCCTGCTTGTCCGCGTCGATGAACACCAGGTCCCACGGCGCGAGCTGGGCCAGGGAGGGCAGCAGGGTCTGGGCCGTGCCCTGATGCACGGTCACCCGGTCGTGCAGTCTGGCGGCCTGCAAGGCCTGGCGGGCTAAGGTCGCGTGCCGCGGCTCCCCTTCCACCGTGTGCACCCGGCCGCCGGGAGCCAGGCCTAAGGCCATCCACGCGGCGCTGTAGCCGCCCAGGGTGCCCAGCTCCAGCACCCGTTGGGCCCGCAGCAGGCGCACCAACAGCATGAGGAACCGACCTTCGTCGGCCGCGATGTGGATGGCCGGCAGGCCTTGCGCGCCGGCGAAAGCCCGTACCTGGGCCACGGCCTGGGGTTCCGCGGCGAAGGGGTTGGCGTTCATGTCAGTCCTCCCACGGGGGTAGGGTGAGGGGCTGCCAGCGGGGGTGCTCGCAGGCCCGTCGGCCGACTTTGGCCATGTCTACCCACTCGCCGCGGACTTGCACCCGCACCACATCCGCGGTGAAGTCGGTGAGGGTGGGGCCGGCGTTGCGGAAG
>JALSPJ010000261.1 GCA_026985995.1 Anaerolineales bacterium | reverse complement strand
TGCTGGTCGAAACGCCGCGCCAGCCCCTGGCCCCCAAACGCGCGCCCATGTACGCCCGGCCCGTCGCCTGGTTGGAAAGCCCTGACGGTGACCAACGCGTGCTGGTGCTCGAAGGCCTCAATCCCCAGGACGGCACCCCTCTGCTGGCCCTGTTCCCGCCGCAAACGGACGGCGAAGTGGTGTTCCTCCCCGGCGCGTTTGCCGGGGTGGCTTATCCGTACCGATAGCGCGACCCGAAGGTCACACCGGCGTATGATGAAGTGGGACGAGGAGCCAGGGCCATGTCGGTCTCGGAAGCGCAATTCGAGGGCTGGATCGTCGAGCACTATCCGGCCGTATATCGGCGCTGTTTTTACTTGCTCGGCGACCCGGTTGAAGCCGAAGACGCGGCGCAGGAGACTTTTTTGCGCGCCTTTCAGGCCCGGGAACGCTACGACCCGGCCCGACCGGTGCGGCCCTGGTTGCTCACCATGGCCACCCGGCATTGCATCGACCGCCTGCGACGCCGCCAACGCCGGGGCCCCGAGGTGCCCTGGAACGATGGCCGCCCTGCGCCCCGCGATGCACCAGGGCCCGAGGACCCCGAGGCGCGCATCTTGACCGCGGAAGACGCCCAGGCCGTGCGCGCCGCGGTGGCCGCACTTCCGCCGCTGGAACGCACCCTGGTGGTGCTGCATTACTGGGAAGAACTGTCTTACGAGGCCATCGCCGCGCAAACCGGTCTCAGCCTGAGCGCGGTCAAAAGCCGCCTCTATCGGGCCCGACAGCGCCTGGCCCGCATGCTCCAAACCACCAGGCCATAATCCGCCGGAACACCCCCGGCCCGCAGGAGGTTGCCTTCATGCCCCAGCCCGCGCCCATCACCTCCCTGGAACGCCGCCTCCGGGACGCGCGGCCGACCGTGCCGCCGGTTCCCCCGGACTATGTGGCCCGCACCTGGGCCTATGTGCGGGGCGCGCGCGCGGCCAGCCCCCATTGGCTGTGGGCCCTGGGGCTGAGCCTGGCCCTGGCCCTGGGCGCGGCCGCGGGGCTGGCGCTGTGGTGGCGCTTAGGGGGCTGGCAGCTGAGCCTGGCCCGGGTGGTGAGCCTGCTGAGCTGCAGCCGACAATGGGCGTCCTTCGTACCCTGGCTGGCGGCTTTGAGCGCCATTGTGATGGTAAGCGCGGCGGCCGAAACGCTGCTGGCCGGCTGGTGGGTGCGCCGGGTGTGCCGGGTGCGCGGTTGCCTCCGGCCCGTGTTCCGCTCGAAACCCGCCATAGGAGGGTGATGCCATGCGACGCATCATGTGGTTTGTGTTCGTCTTTGGCCTGGTGCTCACCTGGGCCGCGCGGCCCGAACCCGCATTCGCCGCCCCTGGGGCCGAAACCCACCCGCCCCAGGGTGACCAGGTGGTCATGGGCGACGATTTCGTCCTGCGTTCGGGCGAAACCCTGGACGGCGACCTGGTGGTGTTGGGTGGTTCGGCCACGCTGGAGCCCAGCTCCCGGGTGCGCGGCGATGTGGTCGTCATGGGCGGCCAGGGCCGCATTGCCGGGCAGGTAGACGGCGACGCGGTGGTCATGGGCGGCCAGATGAAACTGCAAAGCGGAGCCTGGGTGCGGGGCGATGTGGTGGTCCTGGGCGGGGTCCTGACCCGGGAAGCCGACGCTCGGGTCGATGGTCGGGTGGTGGAAAACCCCATCGGCGTCTGGCGGGGCCTGCCGGCATCCATCACCGTGACCAACCGGGGCGCGCCATGGGCATGGAGCCTGTACCACAGCGTGGTGCAGGGTTTGTGGGGGGTGAGCAAAGCCCTGGTGCTGGCCGCGCTGGCCGCGCTGGTGGCCCTGTTCGCACCCCAGCCGTTGCAGCGGGCCGGTGACGCGGCCCAGCGTTACCCCTGGCAAAGCGCGTTACTGGGCCTGGCCGCGGTGGTATTGAGCGCGGTGCTGGGCCTGGTGCTGATTTTGCTCATCGTGGGCATTCCCGTGGCGCTGTTGCTGTTCCTGGTACTGGCCCTGGCCTACCTCTTCGGCCTGTTGGCCGTAGGCTGGCTGGTGGGCCATCGCCTCGGCCAGGCCACGGGCCGCGCCTGGCCCCCCGTGCTGGAAGCCGCGCTGGGCACCCTGCTGTTCATGCTGCTGATGGCCGGGCTGGATGTGCTGGGATGCCTGGGCTGGCCCGTGCAGGTCGCCTTGGGGCTGTGGGCCTTAGGCGCCGCGCTGCTCACTTACGGGGGAACCCGGCCCGCGGAGCAGGCCTTGGCGCATCTCTCCGAAGCCTTACAGCCCCGCGGTGAGAACCCGCCGCCTGCAGCCTCGTGAGGCCCCAGCAACCGTTGAGGAACCGACATCGGCCCGGGGGTTCCCCGGGCTTTGCGCGTCTGGCGTGCAACCGCGCCGGCCTGGTTTACCCCGCGCGGCCGCGCAGCACTTCCACCAGCCACTGCAGGGCAAAGGTGGCCGCGGCCTGGCGGTTGCCTTCCCGGTCGTGGGGAAAATGGGCCCGTCGCGCGGCCACGCCCGCGGGGGTGGCCAGGCCGAACCACACGGTGCCCACGGGCTTGAGCGGGGTTCCGCCCCCGGGCCCGGCAATGCCGCTGATGCTCAGTGCGACCTCCGCGCCGGTGACGCGCCGCGCGCCCTGGGCCATGAAGCGCACCGTGGGTTCGCTCACCGCGCCGTGCACGGCCAGCACTGCCGCGGGCACGCCCAGCACCTGCTGCTTGACCGCATTGGCGTAGGCGATGACGCCGCCCACGAAATAGGCCGAGGACCCGGCCACCCGGGTGATGCGATAGCCCAGCAGCCCCGCGGTGCACGATTCGGCCACGGCCAAACGCCAACCTCGGGCCTGCAGCAGCGGGCCCACCAGGCGTTCGGGTTCATCCGTGGGCGCGGCGAGGCCCTGGGGCCCCTGTTCCACCTCCTGGCGCAGGTGGGCGAAAAAGGCCGCGGTGCGGGGCAGCAAAGCCTGGGCCCAGGCGCGACCGGTCGCCGTGGTCATGCGTTGGGGCAGGCGCTGCAGCTTGAAGCGATATTCGTGGTACGCGCTGTGGGGTTCGTTGGGCAGAGGACGCCCCGTGGCCGTGAACTGAGCGGAGGGCCGGGCGTAAAAAGGTTGGCCGTGCTGCACCGCGTGGCCCAGGGCCCGGGCTACGCCCACTGCCCCCAGGGCGTCCAGTTTGTCCGCGTCGTGCAGCACCCGGGCTTCGGGGGAAGCGGGCACAGGGCCGGCGCGAAAACGATGGCTGCGCACCGCGTCGGCCACGGCCGCGGCCCGTTCGGGGGGCCAGCCGTGGGCTTCCAGCCAGGCCCGGGCGTGCTCGGCCGCGGCTGCGTGGTGGTCGGCCCGGGCTGCATCGGCGGGGAAGTCGTGGAACAGCACCGCGGCGCGCACGATGTCGGGGTCCGCGCCTTCGGCCTGGGCCAGGGCCAGGGCCCAACGCAGCACCCGCTGCACATGAGGCCAGCCGTGCACTTCGTCGTGGGCATCGTAGTGCGCCCGCGCGTAGTCCTGCAGTTCCTGCCACCAGTGCGCCATGGGAGCCTCCTGATGCCGTCCGTTGTGGGCGTCAGCCCAAGGCGCGCCACAAAAGCAGGGCCACCGCGGCCAGAAAGATGACCGCGCAGCCGCAGGTGAACACCCGCACGGCCAGTTTGAACACGGCCCGGATGACGAACCAGAGCACCACCACCAGCGCGATGAGCAGGATGAGGGTGCCCCAGTCCAGCTGGGTGAGGTCAATGGTGGAAGGCATGAGCGGCCTCCTGGGTTAGCGCAGCGCGGCCCATTGGTCGCGCAAAAGGGCTGCCAAATCTTCCCACCGGGTGGCCAGGCCGGTGAGGGCGTTGAAAATCATGGGGTTGAGCTGGGCCCGGGGCCGGGCGATGCGCACATCGGTCAGGTAGCCCACCAGGGGGCGGCCCAGCGCGTACGCGTAGCCCAGTTCCCACGCGGTGCCCGAATCGACATCGCAGCCGTCGAGCACCGCGACCACCAGCGCGGCCCGCTGCAAGGCCCGCAAATCGCCCTCGAAGAAGGGCCGTGAATCACCGTCGCGGTCGAACACGCCGGCGTCGCGATGGGGCAAGTAGGTGGCGAAGCCGATCTCGCGACACAGCGCGTCAATGGCCTCCAGCATTTGGCGCTGGCCCGGGGTGAACAAGGGCCCGGCGATGTAGACTTCGGGTGTTGGGGGCATGGCAACTTCCTCCCGGGGGAAGGGATGAGTTCATGTTCATTGTAACATCTCCGGGGCCGTGGCCGGCTCCCCCATGGGGTATAATCGGCCCAGCCCCGCGGGCCAGAGGCCCGCGAAGCCCCGGCTTTGGCAAGGAGGTGTTTGTGACGACGAGCATGGAACCCAGCCCCCACCGGCTGACTTTGTCGGTCATCGTGCCGGTGTTCAACGAAAAAGATACGGTGGCCGAGGTGTTGCGCCGGGTCGCGGCCACGGGCCTGCCCCACGAAATCATCGTCGTCGACGACGGTTCCACCGACGGCACCCGGGAGATTTTGCGCCAGCTGGAGGCCGAAGGCAGCATTCCGGGGCTGAAGGTGGTGTTCCACGAGCGCAATCAGGGCAAGGGCGCGGCGGTGCGCACGGGCTTTCAGCACGCCACCGGCGATGTGCTGCTCATTCAGGATGCGGACCTGGAATACGACCCCGAGCATTATCCCTTGTTGTTGGAACCCATCCGCAAAGGCCTGGCCGATGTGGTGTATGGTTCCCGCTTTTTGGGCGCGCCCCGCCGGCCCATTCTGTTCTGGAACATGGTGGCCAACAAAATCCTTACTTTGGTGACCAATGTGCTGTACAACACCATTTTGTCGGATATGGAAACCGGCTATAAAGTGTTCAAGCGCCAGGTCATCGAAAACATGCCGCTGCACGCCCGGGGCTTCGAGTTCGAGCCCGAGTTTACGGCCAAGGTGCTCAAGCGGGGCTATCGCATTTTCGAAGTGCCCATTGCCTTCAACCCCCGGGATTACACCGAAGGCAAGAAAATCAAAGCCCGCGATGGTTTCATTGCCCTGTGGACCTTGCTCAAATATCGCTTTGTGGATTGAACCCGGCCGGTCGGCGGGGTTCCCTGGAGGTGCGCCATGCAAGTCGTGACCACGCTGGCCGAATTGCGCGCGGCCCGGGCCGCCCTGCCCGAACCCGTGGGCTTTGTGCCCACCATGGGCTATTTGCACGCCGGGCATTTGGCCCTGGTGCGCTGCGCGCGCCGCGAAAACGCCGCGGTCGCGGTGAGCATTTTCGTCAACCCCACCCAGTTTGGGCCCGGCGAGGACCTGGAACGCTACCCCCGGGACCTGGCCCGGGACCTGCGCCTGCTGCAGGCCGAAGGGGTGGATTTGGTGTGGGCCCCCACCCCCGAGGTGATGTACCCCGAGGGGTATCAAACCTGGGTGGAAGTGGCGGACCTGACCCGGGTGCTGGAAGGCGCGCATCGGCCCGGGCACTTTCGGGGCGTGACCACGGTGGTGAGCAAGCTCTTCGCCGGGATGCAGCCGCGGCGGGCCTATTTCGGCCAAAAGGACGCGCAACAGGCCCGGGTCATCATCCAAATGACCCGGGACCTGAACCTGCCCATCGAGATTGTGGTGTGCCCCACGGTGCGGGAACCCGACGGCCTGGCCCTGTCGAGCCGCAACACTTACCTCACGCCGGAACAACGGCAAGCCGCCACGGTACTTTATCGGGCCCTGCAGGCCGCGCGGCAGGAATATGAGGCCGGTCGCCGCGAGGCCGAGAATTTGCGGCAAACCATGCGCGCGGTGCTGGCGGCCGAGCCCCTGGCCCGCCCGCAATATGTGTCGTGCGCGGACCCTGACACCCTGCAGGAGCTCCAGGGCCCGGTGGAAAAGGCGCTGCTTTCCATGGCCGTGTTCGTGGGCCAAACCCGCCTCATCGACAACCTACTGCTGGGCTACCCCGACGGGGTGTATCCGCGCTATGTGCCCGAGGGGCTGGGGTAGGCGCGGTGGTCAACCTTCGCCGGCCCATGACGGCTGGCCGTGTTTCGCCATCGCCCTGGCCGGACGCCGGATGAAAGGCAACCCTGAAAGACGGCGGAGCGGGGGCATTACGCGTCCGCCGCGCGGAGTAGCGGCGCCACCGCATCGGGATAGCGAGCCTAACACGCGGCGAGCAGCCTTTTAGCGATATAGCCCCCACATCAGCACACTGATGGTGAGCAGCGCATACCCTATGATGCCCAGGACATTGGCCAGCAGCAGGAGCTTAGCGGGCAGATTCCGTTGGGTCACCACGAAGAACCCGTGGGTCAGCAGGGAAGCAAAAATAAACGGGCCATAGAGGCAGGTCGTTGTAAGGCCCAGAAACCCCACGGGCTTGCGGATGTCTGCCCCGGCCAGCTGGGGGAAGGCGAAAAACAGCCAGAAAGGAACCTCCAGCAAATAAAAAACAGCGGGGCCGAATTTCATCCAGGGGGAAAGGCTCGTCTTCATCCGCATCGCTCCAGGGATAGGGCTATGGCCCCAAATCTATGGTCACAAAATGAAGGGGGAGGGGGGGATTGAAATCCTTTTCGAGTAGGGCGTTGGCGCTCATATCTTTGGCTGTCACCACCATTCGCGCCAGGTGAGACCAGCCGCCGGCCTCCGCGGGGAAAATGGGCGCCACGCCCATGCCGTGATTGTCCAGGCGGATGATTTTCCCCTGGCGGCTCAAGTCGGGCCGGCCGGGGAAATCGGGGTCGGGCCGGTAGAGCATGATAGAGCGGGCCTGGAAAGCCAGCGGGGCTTCCACGAGGAGCACCAGAAAGCGATTTCCCTGAAGGTCCAGGGCGAGGATTTGAATGGGAATGTCTGGGCCAAGCTGCCGGGTCAGCCTCCCCACAGGGCTTGACCGGTCGGCATCACGCAGCAAAACCCGATAAGTGTCGCCTTCTTCCACGATGACCAGAGAAACGGGGTGATTGGGCCTGGGTGTCATCCACGGGTCAATGACCCACTCGGATATCCAGGCCTTGGAACCGCTGCCCGGCGTCATCCTGCAGGCGGCGAGAACGAAAGCCAAGAGAAACAGGATGCGTTTCATGGCCCCTCCAGATGCTGACGGATGAGGCGGCAGGCTGTGAGATAATCATCGTGCGCTGCCACGGCGAAATTCAAAAAGACCTCATCCTCTCTTTGAAACTCCCATTGCTTGCTCACCCGATTGAGATACCGATAGGGCTCTACCGGCTGGACAGTCACATAAATCCACTGCCCCGCGTTCTCACAACGCACCGCACGGATATGCGACCAGGGGATGGAAGTGCGGGTGAGATGGAGGCCCACACTATCCATGACCAACACGGGTTTGGTCAAAATTTCCCAAACTCTGGGCAGCGACCCCAAAATCAGCAAGGCCACCAAGGCGGCATGGCTCCGATAAATAAAAAAAGAAAACGCGTCAGGGTGCCGAGGCGTGATTACAAACAAAAACAACGCCAAAAGGGCGAAGACGACGAGACCTAAAATCAGAAAAAATTTCTTCCGGGAGGAGGCGTAAATAACGATGCGCTTGTGCATGAGCATGCTCCCGAAGACGGCCCCGAGACGATGGTCCGAAAAGGAAGCTAAAGATGAGCGAACAATGTATCAACTTATCATGACCTAAAGCCAGTATAACACAACTTCTTGAACAAAGCCAGGGCCCCCCACCCTTCCCTTCAACGCCTCGCATTGCGCCAACCCGGGTCAGGCGCACGGCACCCCTGCGCCGACCGCACACGCATCCAGGGGCCAGCCGCGTGACGCAGCATTGCTCCATCTCCGTGTGCGCTTGTTACACCGCAGACGCGACCCACGCCTGCATTGACGCCCCGGCCGGCCCGCGGTATACTTGGGCCCACGCCAACCTGGTTTGACGGCCAGGGCGGGAGTAGTAGGCCATCCGCCAGCGAGCCGGGGAGGGTGCGAGCCCGGCAACGGTGCCCGCGGAGCGCCTGAGGCCGAACTCGCCCGCCGCCGTGCAGCGGCACGGCAAGCCGCCCGGGTGACCCCCATCCCCGTGGGCTCAGCCCGGGCCGGGTGCGCCCGTTAGCGCGCCAGAGGGGTCGCCGAGCCCCAGGGCTTTCGGCGGCAACCAGGGTGGTACCGCGGAGGTTTGTGGCCTTCGTCCCTGCCGGGGCGAGGGCCTTTTTCGTTGGGCTCACACGCCATTCCGACCATCTCGCCAAGGAGGTGCGCCATGCCTCGGGCTTATGAACCCAGCCGCATCGAACCCAAATGGCAGGCCAAATGGGAAGCCGATGGCCTGTATCACAGCGACATCGACCCCGACAAGCCCAAGCACTACGCGCTCACCATGTTCCCCTACCCTTCTGGGCGGCTGCACATCGGCCACTGGTATGCCATGACGCCCTCGGATGCGCGCGCCCGCTTCATGCGCATGCGGGGCTACAATGTGCTCTTCCCCATGGGCTTCGATGCCTTTGGCCTGCCCGCGGAAAACGCGGCCATCAAGACCGGCGTGCACCCCAAGATTTCCACTTATCGCAACATCGAACACATGCGCAAACAATTGCGCAGCATGGGCGCCATGTTCGACTGGCGCCGGGAAGTGGTGACTTGCGACCCCGACTATTACAAATGGAACCAGTGGTGGTTCATCCAGTTCTACAAGCA
The DNA here is from genome assembly GCA_026985995.1 of Anaerolineales bacterium. GTDB lineage: Bacteria > Chloroflexota > Anaerolineae > Anaerolineales > DRMV01 > JAADEN01. The sequence continues at coordinate 14,630 of JALSPJ010000261.1, read as the reverse complement.
CGGCCTGGTCTATCGCAAGAAAGCGCCGGTGGATTGGTGCCCCCGGTGCAACACTACCTTGGCCCGGGAGCAGGTCATCGGCGAAGAGCGGGTGTGCGAACGCTGCGGCACCCCGGTCATCAAGAAGAACTTAGAGCAGTGGTTCTTCCGCATCACCAAATACGCGGAAGAGCTCAAACGTTTCGACGGCCTCGACTGGCCCGAACGGGTCAAAACCCTGCAGCGCAACTGGATTGGCGAACGCTCGGAAGGCGCGACGGTCGTCTTCCGCACCGAACAGGGGCATGAGCTGGAAATCTTCACCACCCGGCCCGACACCCTGTGGGGCGCGACCTTCATGGTCATCGCGCCCGAGCACCCCGTGCTCGACGAAATCGTGCCCCCCGACTACCGGGCCCAGGTGGAAGCCTACCGCTTCCAGGCCGCGCGCATCTCCGACACGGACCGCATGGCCGAAGAGCGGGAAAAGACCGGCGTGTTCACCGGCGCCTATGCCATCAACCCCGTCAACGGCAAGCGCATCCCCATTTGGGCCGCGGATTATGTGCTCATGTCCTACGGCAGCGGGGCCATCATGGCCGTGCCGGCCCACGACCAGCGCGACTTCGAGTTCGCGCGCAAATTCGGCCTGCCCGTGCGGCCCGTCATCTTCCCCCTGGACGAGGAAGGCAACCCCATCCCCTTAGACGGCGAGACCATGACCGAGGCCTACACCGGCCCCGGCGTGATGATGCACAGCGGCCCCCTCACCGGCACCCGCATCGTCAAAGGCAAAGGCTGGGACGACCCCGGCATCATGCGGGTCATCCAATGGCTCGAGGAACAGGGCATTGGCCAACGGGCGGTCAATTACCGCCTGCGCGATTGGCTCATCTCCCGCCAGCGCTATTGGGGCACGCCCATCCCCATGGTCTATTGCGAAAAATGCGGCTGGAACCCGGTGCCCGAGGACCAGCTGCCTGTGGAATTGCCCGAAGATGTGGAATGGAAGCCCACCGGCGAGAGCCCCCTCAAGTTCCACCCCACCTGGAAGCACACCACCTGTCCCGTGTGCGGCGGCCCCGCGGAGCGGGAAACCGACACCATGGACACCTTCATGGATTCGTCGTGGTATCACCTGCGCTACTTAGGCCCCTGGGAGAAAAACTGGCCCTTTGACCAGCGCGAGTATGCCTACTGGTTCCCCGTCGATACCTACACCGGCGGCATCGAACACGCCACCATGCACCTGCTCTATGTGCGCTTCTTCCACAAGGCGGCCCGGGATATGGGCATCGTCCACGGCGACGAGCCCATGATTCAACTGCGCAACCAGGGCATGGTGTTGGGGGAACCGCGCGACGGCCACTTCGTCATCGTCAAGGGCCACTGGCACGATACCACCTTCCACGCGGAAGAAATTCGCGCCCTGCCCTACAACACCCCGCGCGACCAATGGCCGGCTTTCTTCCGGGGCGAGCACGAGCTCCGCGGCGAGGTGTACGCCCGGGACGAGACCACCGTCAAGGTGCGGGTCAACCCCTACGACCCCGACGACAGGGACCCCGAAAAGCACGCCCAGCTGGTGGTGGTGCAGGTCGACAACGACACCCGGGTGTTCATCGACGACCGACCGGCCCGGCACCTGGATTTGATTTTCCACCTGGGCGTGGAAAAAATGTCCAAATCCAAGGGCAATGTGGTGGACCCCGACGACCTGGTGGCCCGCTACGGCGCGGATACGGTGCGGGCCTATCTCATGTTCTTCGCCCGCTGGGACAAAGGCGGCCCCTGGGATAGCAAGAACATCCAGGGCGTGGAACGCTGGCTGCGCCGGGTGTGGAACCTGGTGACCGAAACCGCGAACGCGGCCCCGCCGTCGGTTCCCCCCAAACCCCAGGCCGCGCGCGCGCTGCGCCGCAAGGTGCACCAAACCATCGCCCGGGTGACCCACGACTTCGAGCACTTCGAGTTCAACACCATCGTGGCTGCGCTCATGGAGCTGCTGAACGCCATGCAGGAGGCCCGGCAGGCCGGGGTGGTGGGCACGCCCACATGGCGCGAGGCGCTGGATGTGTATTTGCGCCTCATGGCGCCGGTGACGCCCCATATTGCCGAGGAGCTGTGGGTGGAAGTGCTGGGCCAACCCTACTCCATCCACACCCAACCCTGGCCCGAGGCCGACCCTGAAGCCCTCAAAGAGGACGAAATCACCTTGGTGGTGCAGGTGAACGGCAAAGTGCGCGACCGCTTGCGGGTGCCGGCCGACATTTCCGAGGAAGATGCCAAGGCCCAGGCCCTGGCCAGCCCCGCGGTGCAAAAGCGCCTCAACGGCAAGACACCGCGCAAGGTCATCTATGTGCCGGGCAAGCTGGTGAACATCGTGGTTTGAGCGCAAACCCTACCAATGGGGTAAAACACAGCGGGGGAAGGGGCGCGCGGGCCATGGCGCGCCCCTTCCCCCGGGTTGGTCGGGTGTGTGGGGTGTAACCGGTCAGACCAGCTCGAAAGTATCGCCCGGCTTGAGCACATGCACCGGCACGCCGGTCTCGGCTTCCACCTGCTTGGCCCAGGCGTGGGGGTCCTGGTCGATGAGAGGCCAGGTGCCGTAGTGGATGGGGATGACATTCTTGGGCTGCAGCAGTTTGACCGCCCGCAGCGCGTCCTTGGGCCCCATGGTGAAGTTGTCGCCAATGGGCAGCACGGCCAGGTCCAGGCCTTCCTCACCGATGAGGCGCATATCGCCAAACAGCCCCGTGTCTTGCGCCATGTAGATGGTGGTGCCGTCCTTGGTGGTGAGCAAGAAGCCGGCCGGGTTGCCGCCGTAGGAGCCATCGGGCAGCCCCGAACCGTGGATGGCAAAGGTGAGCTTGAGATAACCAAAGGGGTGGTGATAGCCGCCGCCGATGTGCTGCGGATGCACCTTTTCGACGCCCTGGTTGCTCAGCCAGTTGGTGATTTCGTAGTTGGCGATGACCAGCGCGCCGGTGCGCTTGGCAATGCTGACCGTGTCACCAATGTGGTCGCCGTGGCCGTGGCTGACGAGGATGAAGTCGGCCTCGACCGCGTCCGCGGTGGTGCTGGCTGCGGGGTTCCCCGTGAAGAAGGGGTCGACCAACAGCTTGTAGCCGTCCACTTCCAGGCCCAAAGTCGCGTGGCCGTACCAGGTCAGTTTCACCGACATAATGACGCCTCCTTTTGGGAAAATGTTGGGCTGTTTTCAGTATACCCAACCCGGGCCCCCAGGGCAACGGGAAAAACAGCATGCAGCAGTCAGCAGTGAGCGGGCAGCGCGGTAGGGGTGACCCGGCAGGTCGCCCGCCGCGGTAGGGGCGCATGGCAGTGCGCCCACGCCCCCCGGAGCCGGGGCCCCGGGCCCCGAAGGGACCCGAGCGGACCGCGGTCCAAAACGAACCGCCGCCAATGATGGCAGCGAAGAGGCGCAAAGCAACAGGGGCGGCGCTTGTTCGGCCGCCCCTGAGGGTGTCAAAAACCCGACCGCTTACCGCCGGTTCCGCTGCTGGTTCTTGAGCCAGGTCTTGACGAAAGTGGGCACCTCGTCGCTTTCCAGCAGGGTGCGCCAATCGTCGGCCAGGTCATCGGTTTCCTGTTCGCGCGGCGCGCGGCGGGGCGGCGGCGTGGGCTCGGCCTCCCGGCGGGGCTGAGGCCGCGTGACCGGACGCCGCACGGCCTGAGTGCGCTGCGCGGTGTGCTCGATGCTGTGGCCGTCGAAGCCCGTGGCCACCACCGTGACCCGCATCTTGCCTTCCATGGCTTCGTCGATGACCGCGCCAAAAATGAGATTGACCTCGGGGTGGGCCACCTCGCGGATGATTTGCGCGGCTTCGTAGACCTCGTGCAACGACAGGTCCGGGCCGCCGGTGATGTTGAGCAAAATGCCCCGCGCGCCCTCGATGGTCACATCCAGCAGCTTGCTGGAAATGGCGGCTTCGGCAGCCTTGCGGGCCCGCTCGTCGCCCTCGGCTTCACCCACGGCCATGAGCGCCGCGCCGCCCTCGGCCATGATGGTGCGCACATCCGCGAAGTCCAGGTTGATGAGGCCGGGCACGGTGATGAGCTCCGAAATGCCCTGCACGCCCTGGCGCAGCACATCGTCGGCCTTGGCGAAGGCCTCTTGCAGGCGCAAATTGCGCTCGGCAATGTCCAGCAGCCGGTCGTTGGGAATGACGATGAGGGTATCGACCGCTTCCCGCAGGTTGGCGATGCCCTCTTCGGCCACCCGGGCCCGCCGGGCGCCCTCGAAGGTGAAGGGCCGGGTGACCACGCCAATGGTCAGCGCGCCCTCTTCCCGGGCCAGGCGGGCCACCACGGGCGCGGCGCCGGTGCCCGTACCCCCGCCCATGCCGGCGGTGATGAACACCATGTCCGCGCCTTTGAGGACCTCGCGCAGTTCCTGCTGGCTCTCTTCCGCGGCTTTGCGGCCAATCTCGGGGTTGCCGCCCGAGCCCAACCCCCGGGTGATTTTGTCGCCAATGCGCACCCGATGGGGGGCCCGGCTCTTGTTCAGGTGCTGGGCGTCGGTGTTCACGGCCACGAATTCCACACCCTGCACGCCGGCCGAAATCATGCGCTCCACCGCGTTGCAACCGCCGCCGCCGACGCCAACCACCATGATGCGGGCGAAAGGTTCTGGTGCAGCATAGCCGATTTGTTCGCTCATAGCAAAACCTCCTCGGAGATGAATGTATTTTACCAATATAGACGCGCTTTGTAAAGGGTAGAATAGATTTTCGCGACAACATCGCGCGCGATAACGCGTGTTATGTCCTTCCTCAAGGCAAAAGCCCGCGCAAAAAGGCCCGCAGGCGCTGCGACCAGCGCCGCGGCGGGGGAACCTGCCAGACGGCCTCGGGGCCGCCCACGGCCTGCTCATACAGCTGGGCCAGCTTCAGCGCGCCCACCGTGGCCGCGAAAGCAGGGTCTCGCATGCGTTCGGGCAGGCCGGGCAACGCCTCGGGTTGCCCCACCCGGGCCGGCAGCCCCAACACCCGGGAAGCCAGCGCGCGCACGCCGGGCAAGTGCGCGTTGCCGCCGGTGAGCACCACCCCCGCGGCCAGCACACCCGGGGGCCGGGCCGCGGCCACCTCGTCGGCCACCCGGCTCAAAATCTCTTCCACCCGGGGGCCGATGATGAGCGCCAGGTCCGAGGGGCGCACTTCCAAGTCCTCCTCCGCGCCAAAGGGCCGAATGTTGAGGGGCGCTTCCTCTTGCGCCTGCCGCGAGGGCAACGCGCGGCCATATTCCACCTTGATTTGCTCGGCCACCTCCACGGGCACATTGAGGCCAAAGGCCAGGTCCCGGCTGATGTGGTTCCCACCCAGGGGAATGACCGCGGTGTGCCACACCTCGCCCCGGGCATAGACCGCGATTTGGGTCGTGCCCGCGCCCAGGTCCACCACCAGCACGCCCATATCCCGCTCAGACTGGCTGAGCACCGCCTCGCCGGCAGCCAAACCACCCAGCACAAAGCCGCTCACCTCGGGGCCGGCCTCTTCCACGGCCCGCCGCAGGTTGAGCAGCGCGGTGCGCTCCGCGGTCACAATGTGCACCTCGGCCTCCAGGCGGTAGCCATACATGCCCAAGGGCCAGGGCACTTCCTTGTCGTCAAGCCAAAAACCCCGGCGAATGACATGCACCACTTCCTGGTTATGGGGAACCGTGACCGCGCGGGCCGAGTCCTCGGCCCGGCGGATGTCGTCTTCGTCCACCACGCCGCGGCTCACGCCCACCGCAGCCCGGTTGTTTTGGCTGTGCACTTTGGAACCCGCGAAGGTGACATAGACGCGCTCGATGGGCTGCCGCGCGCTGCGCGCGGTGCGCTCCACCACCCGCCGAATCACCCGGCTGATGGCCGCCATATTGACCACCGCGCTTTTTTGCATGCCGCGGCTGGAGGCCAACGCGGCCGCCACCACGCGCAGGCCTTTGGCCGCATGGGGAACCGCGGCCAGGGCCGCGACCTTGGCGGTTCCCACATCCAGCGCCACCAAAGGCGCACCGTCGTATTCGGGGGTTGTCATGGCCCTCACCTCACCTCGTCGAAATGCAGCCCCGGCGTTTGCCACGCCCGCAGGTCTATCCACACCGGGTATTCCTCTCGCTGCTGCAGGGCTGCCGCCAGGGCTTCATACACGGCCAGGCGCGTGTCCAGGCCGTTGGGGTCGAACCCCACGAACACCAGCCAGCCCTGGGGCGCGCGCCAGCCCAGGCCATAGGTAGGGTGGGCCACCAGCGCGACCTGGGGGCCCAAGGCCTGATGCAGGGCCAGGGCCAGCCGCACCTGCTCGGGGCCGGGCGGCTCGCTGGGGCCGCGGCCCGAAGGGTTCAAAGCCCGCACCACGGGCCAGGCCGGGTCCGCTTCGCCCAAAGCCGGAAAGGCCACGCCCTGGGCATCGACCCACCAGCTTTGCCGGCCGCTCTGCCACACCAGCACCGGCTCCCGCTCGCGTGCCGTGAGCAGCAGGGCATCGGGCCAGCGCACCTGGGCGTGCACCCCCTCCAGCAGGGGGAACGCGGCCTGCACCACGGCCTCCACTTCGCGCGCGTCGACCGCGACCACGGGCACGCCTTGCCAGGCCTGCAGCGCGGGCAGGGCCGTGAGCGCGGCGGGATCGCTCCACCGCAGGCCCTGCACCTCGATGCGCTGCACGCGCCAGGCCGGGTGCCAGGCCAGGGCCAGGCTCAGCCCACCCAGCAGCAGGAACCAGGCCCAGGCCCAAAAGCGCGCCGGCAAGCGCCAGGCCCGTAGGCCACGCCGCGCGCGGCGAACTGTGGCCCGGGCCCGGGGTGGTCGCGTCGCGCGCGCCGCGGGCGACCGGGCCAACACCGGCGGCCCTGGCCGTCGCGCGGCCGTCCCGGTTGCACGCGCGCCGCGCTGGCGGCGGGGGCCGGTCCGTCGCGGAGCCGGTTCCCCCACCACCGAAGGCGCAGGGCGCACCAAAACGCGGGGACGAGTTTCGACCGTGCTCATGCCCTCCCTCGCTCGTGGGCCCGCTCCAAGGCCAGGGCAATGAGGCGGTCCAGCAGGGCCGGGTAGTCCAGGCCCGAAGCGGCCCACAGTTTCGGATACATGCTGATGGGCGTGAAGCCCGGCAGGGTGTTGATTTCGCTGATGTACAGCGCGCCCTCGCGCGGGTCGAGCAGAAAATCGACCCGGGCCATACCTGCGGCGTCGATGGCCCGATAGGCCTGCAGGGCCAGCGCCTGCACCCGGCGGGTCAGGTCCGCGGGCAAAGGCGCGGGAATGAGGAGCTGGGACCCCGCGTCGAGGTATTTGGCTTCGTAGGTGTAGAACTCGGCCGCGGGCACCACCTCGCCGGGCACCGAAGCCTCGGGCTCGTCGTTGCCCAGCACGCTGACCTCGATTTCCCGGGCCCGGTCGATGCCCACTTCCACCACCAAACGCCGGTCGTAGCGGGCGGCTTCGTCGAGCCCGGCCTGCAATTCGGCCCGGGTGCGCACTTTGCGAATGCCCACCGACGAGCCCAGATTGGCCGGTTTGGTGAACAGGGGGTACGGGCCCAGGGCCTCGGCCGCCTCGAGCACGGCCTGGGGGGTGCGCCGCCACTGGTGGCGGGTGAACACCGCGTAGGGCACCACAGGCAGGCCGTGGGCGCGCATCACATCTTTGAACAGGCCCTTGTCCATGGCCAGGGCCGAGGCCGCCACCCCCGCGCCCACATAAGGCACGCCGGCCATCTCCAGCAGGCCCTGCAGGGTGCCGTCTTCGCCCCAGGGGCCGTGCAGCACCGGAAAGACCACATCCACCTGGGTCAGGCGCTGCACCAGGCCATCGCGCCAGGCCCACAGCCCGGCCCGGGTGGGGTCCGCGGGGAGGAACACGGGCTGCAGGCCCGCGGTGCGCCCCTGGGCCAGGGCTTCACGCGCGTCGGGCCCGAAGAGCCACGCGCCCTCCCGGGTGATGCCGATGGGGTAGACCTGATACCGGGCCGGGTTCAGATGCTGCAACACCGAACGGGCCGACATGAGGGAAACTTCGTGTTCGTCGGACCGCCCGCCAAAGAGCACCGCAACACGCAAGCGGCTCATATCATCTCACCTCCTGCCAGGAAGCGCGCGTCGGGCGGGCCATAGAGCATGGCCAGCATGGTCGGGTCCCACGCGCCGATGAGCTCAATTTCGGGCTCCAGCAGCACGCCGAATTGGCGGAAAACCTCCCGGCGGGCCAGCACCATGAGGGCCCACACATCCCGGGCCCGGGCCTGGCCCCGGTTGAGGAAGAAATTGGCGTGCAGGGTGCTGATTTCCGCATCGCCCCGCCGCGCGCCTTTGAGCCCCGCGGCGTCGATGAGGCGGCCGGCCGCGTCGTCCGGCGGGTTCTTGAACATGGAGCCCATGCTCGCGCCGGGGGGTTGGGTGCGCCGCCGGCGTTCCTGATTTTCGGCCACGATGCGCCGCAGTTCCGCGGGGTCGTCGACGGGCAGAAAGGGGCCTAAAGTGGCCTCCAGCACCACGCCCTGGAGCTCGCCCCGTTTGAGCGCGCTGGCGCGGTAGCTGAAGTCCAGGTCCCTGGCGGCCAGATGGACCACGGTAGGGCCTTGAGGCTCGCGCATCAGCACCGTGGCGCTGAGGAGCACCTGGCCGATTTCGCCGCCGAACGCGCCGGCATTGCCCACCACCGCGCCGCCCACGGTGCCCGGAATGCCCACGGCCCACTCCAGGCCCGCCCAGCCCGCGGCCACCGCGCGGCGGGCCACGGTGCTCAGGGACGCGCCGCTGGCCGCGCGAATCCACCCGGCCCGCCCCTGGTGGATGCCGGTGGCGATGCGGCGGGCGCGGTTGAGCACCACCACGCCCCGCACGCCGGCATCGGCCACCAGCACATTGGAGCCGCCGCCCAAAATCCGAAACGGAATCGCGTGCTCCCACAGCCAGGCCACCGCGTTTTCCAGGGCATCGCGGTTGTTGACGGTGAGCAGCGCGTCGGCCGGGCCGCCGATGCGCGCCGAAGTGTAGGGCGCCAGGGGCACATCGAAGCGCACCGCGGGGCCGAACGCATCGGCCAGGGCCCGGCGTTGGGCCGTGCTCAAAGGGGGCGTGCGGGTCATGGGGAAACCTCCGTGACGGGGCGGGGCCAGTAGCGCAGCAAATGGGGCGCATCGCCGGCCGAGAGCAGGACCACGACCGCGGGGGGCTGCACCTGCGCGGCTAAGTAAGCCGCGGCCTGGGGCAACGACACCGCGTAAGCCACGGGGTGCGGCTTGCCCGCCCGGTGGGCCTGGCGCTGCACATCCCGGGCCAGGGCCGCGGCGTGCACCCCGGGCAAAGGGCCTTCGCGCGCCGCGTAGATGGGCAAGATGAGCACCGCGTCGGCGTGCTGCAACGCGTCCACAAACTGGGGCCACAGCGTGCGGGTACGGGTGAAAGTGTGGGGCTGCCACACGGCCCACAGGGTATGGCCCGGAAAGCGCTCGCGGGCCGCGGCCAGGGTGGCGCGAATCTCGGTGGGGTGGTGGGCGTAGTCGTCAATCCAGACGATGCCCTCGCGCTCGGCCAGCACCGAAAAGCGCCGCGCCGCGCCGGGGAAGCTCGCCAGGGCCTGGGCCGCGTCCTGCACATCCAAGCCCAGGTGGTGCACCACGGCCAGCGCGGCCGCGGCATTGGCCACATTGTGCGCGCCGGGCACGGCCAAACGGCCTTCCACCCAGCCGCCGGTGGGCAGCCCCAGGCGATAGGCGTGGCCCCCGACTTCGGTCACCGGCCCAACCTGAACCTGGTAGTCGGCCGGGCCGCGCAGGGCAAAGGTGCGCACCCGGGCCCGCAGCGAGGGCGTGCGCGCCAGCAGGGCCTGCACCCCGGGGTCGTCGGCCCGCACCACCAGGGCCCCGCGCACCTGCCGGGCAAAAGCCGCGAACGCGTCCAGGTAGGCTTCCCAGGTGGGGAAGAGGTCGGGATGGTCGTGTTCCAACATGGTGAGCACCGCGACCTCGGGCTGCAAGCCCAGGAACATGTGGTCGTATTCGTCGGCCTCGATGACGAACCACGGGCCGCGGCCCACCCGGGCGTTGCCCCAAGGGGGCAGGTCGGCGCCCAAAACCAAGGTGGGGTCCTGGCCCAGGGCCTCCAGGGCCCAGGCCAACATGCCGGTGGTGGTGGTTTTGCCGTGGGTGCCGGCCACGGCCAGGGTGCGGTAACCGGCGGTGAGGGTGGGCAGGAAGTCGCGGCGGGTGACCACGGGCACGCCTGCGGCCCGGGCCGCCTGCACTTCGGGGTGGGTGGGGGGCACCGCGGAGGAACGCAGCACCAGGTCCACGCCGGTCACATGCCCGGGGTCGTGCCCCACCCGGGCGTCGATGCCCAAGGCCCGCAGCGCGTCCAAAGTGGGATTGGCCGCGCGGTCGCAGCCCGAAACGCGCCAGCCCCGGGCGTGCAGCACCCGGGCGATGGCCGACAGGCCAGTTCCCCCAATGCCCATGAGATGAATGGAACCCTTGGCGCGCGGCATACTCACCTCACACGAAGACAATCAGCACGAAAATGAAGGCCGCGGTCACCGCGACATACAGCCAGGGCTCGCCCACCAGTCGAGGGGGCATGTAATTCATCATGCGCTCAATCTGCTCCTTGACCATAGGGTCGATATCGGGCCATTTGAAAATCTGCTCCATCGCCTTCGTATATCCTTCTACCTTGGGATTGACCAGATAATCTTTTTGGTGCAGGTAATACCACGCGGTGCCAACAATCAAATAGCCGTTGAGCAGACCCAACACGAAGCCCAAAATCCAGTTTTGCAGTTTTTCCCGCCGGCTGCTGCCGCTGCCAAATTTCAACGGCGTTTGGTACCCAAAGAAGACCAGGAGAACCAAAATCAGCAGCCGCAACCCCAGGTCGACCTTGGGGCCATTGCCGGTCAGCACCCCGGGCAGATAGGTGTCCAGCAAATGAATACTCATCAGGGTAACCAACATGCTGAAGGTTACCAGCAGCTCCCTGGCCCAGCCCCGTAACGCGCCAATGACGCCGAACAGCACTACCAAAATCCAGAAGAAAAGCGGCAGGGGGATCATGGGCCGTTCCTCCCCGGGTCACAACACGGCCGCCAGCAAGAAGACGAACAAAATCAGCAAGACGATAAAGACGAGCGGCACGCCCAAAACCTGGGTCTGCAACGCCAGCGCGGGGAACATGTAGCGCAGCAAGGTGGGCGGCGTGGAGTCAGGCACAATGCCCCGCACGGGGTAATCGTAGGCCACCAGGTAGAACCACAGGGAACCGACCAGTAAATAGCCGTTGACCGCGCCCATCAGCGCGCCCAGCACGAGCTCAGACTTCCTGGTGCGCGCCGTGCGCCCGGCCAGGCGCCCCAACCCCGCGGTTTGATAGCCGATGAAGGCAAACAGCAGCAACAACAAGGTCCGCTTCCAGAATTCGGCGCGCAAATAAGGCTTCAAGGCTGCATGACAATTCCAGGGCCACTGCACGGGCTGGTTCTGGCCGTCGGTGGTCTGGCAGCGCACTTCTTCGCCCCATTGCTGGGAAAGCTGCGCGCTCAGTTGCGCCCAGGCCTCGGGCAAGACCACCTGAGTCGTCGTATCGGTGACCACCACCATCGGCTCGGTACCTTTGAAGAACAGGGCGACGATGACAAAGGCCAACACCAGGCTGGCGGTGACGAACACCTCCCGCAGCCAACCCCGCGTGGCGCCGATGAGGCCAAAGATGAAGACGAAGAGCCAGAACACGGCCTGCAGCTTAATCACCGCGCGCCTCCGGTAGCCAGGTCGCGCGCCAGCGCCGCGATGCGCTCGGCCGCGTCGGGGCGGGCCAGGCGGCGCATGGCCTGCGCCATAGCCTGACGCCGCGACGCGTCGCGCAGCAGTTCCCGCACCACAGGCAGCAGCTGCTGGGGCAGCGCGTCGTTGGGCACAATGCGGGCCGCGCCCCGGTCGGCCAGGTACTGCGCATTCACCTGCTGGTAGCGCCAGGCATAGGGGTAGGGCACCAGCACGGCCGGCAGCCCAAACAGGGGGAATTCGCCCAGCACCGACGCGCCGGCCCGGGAGACCACCACATCGGCCGCGGCCAGGGCCGCGCCCATTTCCTCATCATAGAGGAAGGGGAAGGCCCGATAACGCGCGGCCAGCGCCGGCGGCAGGGCGGCCTGCCGGGCCTGCACCGTGGGCCAATCCAGGCGGCCGCTGATGTGCAAAACTTGCGCCTCAGCCAACAACGCCTCCAGGTTCGCGGCCAGGGCCTGATTGATGGCCCGCGCGCCCTTGCTGCCGCCGAAGACCAGCACCACCGGCTGGTCCGCGGCAAAGCCCCAGTGCGCCCGGGCCTCGGCCCCGCGGCCCACCCAGGCCCCGATTTCCTGCCGCACCGGGTAGCCGGTGACCACCACCCGTTTGCCCGGGAAAAAGGCCCGGGAATCTTCCACCGTGACCGCGATGACATCCGCGAAGCGGGTGAGCAGCTTGAGGGCCAGCCCGGGCTCGATGTCGGGCACATACAGCAAGGTGGGAACCCGCCAGCCGGCCAGGCCCACGGGTCCGGCCACATAACCGCCGGTGAAGAAGAGCACCTGGGGGCGGTACTCGGCCAGCACCCGCCAGGCCGCGAAGTAGCCCCGGGCAAGCCGCCACACATTGCCGGGCAGCGCGCGCAGGCCCACGCCGTGCACCCCGGCCGCGGGCACGGCTCGAAAAGGCAGGCCCGCGCGGCGCACCAGGTCTTCTTCCATGCCGCCCTGGCCGCCCACCCACAACACCTGATGGCCTTCAGGCGCCAGGCGTTGCCACACGGCCAGCGCGGGATACACGCCGCCGCCGGTTCCACCCGCGCAAATCAACAACCGCACGCTTCTTGCCTCCTGCCAACGCGGCCTCCCGGCGACCGGCCCCGGCCACGCTGAGCACCAGGCCCAACGCGGCCATGGTCGCCACCAAGTTCGAGCCGCCGTAACTGAAGAAAGGCATCACATTCCCGGCCTCGGGCAACAGGCCCACAATGCCGCTCATGTTGAGCACGGCCTCGCCCACCAGCCAGAAAATCAATCCACCGGCCAGCAAACGGCCTAAGGGGTCGGGCGAGCGCTGCACCACCACCAGCCCCCGCCACAGCAGCAGCCCGAAGCTGGCCACCACCACGGCCGCGCCCAGCACGCCCCATTCCTCGCCCAGGACCGCAAAGACGCTATCGGTGTGGGGCAGGGGCAGGTAGTAGAACTTGCTCTGCCCCTCGCCCAGGCCCACGCCCAGCCAGCCGCCGCGCAAGAAGGCCCAAATGGCCTCCCGCAGGTGGCCTTCCACCTGGGCCGGCGCGCGCAGGGCAATCCAAAAATCCCGAAAGCGGGTCACCCCCACGGGGTACAGCCAGCGCATGGCCGGCAAACCCACCACCAACACCACCACGGCCACCGCTAAGGTGAACCCCACCTGCTTGGGATGCGCGCCGGCCAGAAAGAGCATCATCACGCCCAAGGCAAACACCGTGGCCGCGGCGCTCAGGTCCGGCTGCAGCAGCACCAGCAGCGCGAACACGCCGGTGATGACGCCCACATACACCAGCTCGGTGCGCCAGTCGGGCATCTCGCGGCGGCGGGTAGACAGCCACACGGCCAGGTAGGTGATGAGCACCGGCTTGGCGAACTCGGCCGGTTGCAGCGAACCGCCCAACAGGGTGCGCCCGGTGGTTCCGGCCAGGCGATTGCGCACCAGCAGCACCAGCAGCGCGGCCAGCACGCCCCCGGCCAGCACCGCCACCCAGCGGGGATGCCGACGCAGCGGTTCGTAGCCCACCCGCCACACCACCAGCATAACCACCAGCCCCACGGCCACGAACACGGTGTGCCGCTGCACGAAATAGAACGCCGGCTTGTCGGTGCGGGTGACCGCAAAGGCCACCGAGGTGGAATACACGGCCACGGCCCCCTGCACCAGCAAAGCCAGAATGACCAGCAGCAAGGGCCAATCGACCACGGCCCACCACGGCACCCGGGGGGGCTCGGGGGCCGGCCGGCGTGGGGCTTCGGCCGCTTCACGCGGCGGGACTATGGTAACGCGTGCACCCATTGGCGGAACTTCTCCCCGCGTTCGATGAAATTGCGAAACTGATCGTAACTGGCGCAGCCAGGCGAGAGGAGCACCACCGCGCCGGGTTCGGCCAAGGCCGCGGCGCGTTCCACCGCGGCGGCCAAATCGGGCACCACGGCGATGGTCTCGGGGCCGGGGCCTTCGGCGGCCTCGACCGCGGCGCGAATCAGGTTCGCGGCTTCGCCGAACAAAACCAAGTGGCGCACCCGATGGCGAATATCCCGGGCCAGCGCGTCCCAGGGCAGGTTTTTGTCGCGTCCCCCGGCCAGCAACACGATGGGCTCCGCGTCGAAAGCGGCCAGGGCCGCCTGCACCCGGGCCGGGGAAGTGGCAATGGAATCGTTGTACCAGGCCACGCCCCGATGCACCCGCACCAGCTCCAAGCGATGAGGCACGCCGGTAAAGCCTTCCACCCCGGCCCGCATGTGCGCGGGCGCCAGGCCCAGCACTCGGGCCACGGCCAGCGCGGCGGCCACATTCAGCAGATTGTGCCGCCCACGCAATTGCACCCGCGCGGCGTCCAAAAGGGGCTCGGCCCGACCGTCGGGTTCCTGCCATACAAAAGCACCCTGCTGC
>JALSPJ010000260.1 GCA_026985995.1 Anaerolineales bacterium | reverse complement strand
GTGACCCATGTGCTCATGCTGGTGAGCGACGCGGAAGCCCGGGGTAGCGCCAACCGCGATTTGGCCGCCTGGTATCGCCAGCACGGGCTCACGGTGTGGCAACATCCCATTCCCGATTTCGAAGTGCCGGCCGATGCGGCGGCCTTTCAGCAGGTGTTGCAGCAGGTTTCCCAGGCCCTCAACGACCCCAACACCGCGCTGGTGATTCACTGCGCGGCCGGGCGAGGGCGCACGGGCCTGTTTCTGGCCTGCTGGGCCCAAGAAGCCCTGGGCTACAGTCCGGCCACCGCGCTGCAGTGGGTGCGGCGCTATATTCCCGGCGCGGTGGAAACCCGGGCCCAGGAAGATTTCGTGCTCACATGGCCTTTGCGCGTGACCCTCGGCACCTGAACCCCGCGTATCAGGGCGACCCGGCCCGCTATCATCGCACCCGAGCCTTTCCGCCGGGCATTGGCGCGCAAATCGTGCAGCGGCTGCTGGAGGCCGCGGGCCGTCCCCGGCGCGCGGTCGATTTGGGCGCGGGAACCGGCCGCATTGCCCTGCCCCTGGCCCAACAAGGCGTGTCCGTGCTGGCGGTGGATTTGTCGCCGGGCATGGCAGCCTTCCTGGCCCGGCAGGCGCGCGGCCTGCCCCTGCGCGTGCTGCGGGCCGACGCGCGGCGGCTGCCCTTGCCCGCGACCAGTTTCGAGGCCGTGCTCACCGTGCACATGCTGCACTTGCTGCCCGACCCCGCGCGAGCGCTGCGCGAAGCCCGGCGCATTCTGGCCCCGGGAGGATGGCTGGCCGTTGGCCTGCAGGAACACGCCGCGGACGCGCCCGTGGCCTGGGCACAACGGCTGTGGCACGCGGCGCTGCAACGGGAAGGGGTGCCCCTGCCCATGGCCGGTTGGCACACTTACGACCGCATAGGAGACCTGGCCGCGGCCGCGGGGTTCCACCGGCAGGAGCGCGTGGTGGCCGCGCGCTGGCAAGTGCCCGTGAACCCCCGGGCCGTGTGGGAAGGGGTACGCGAGCGGCGCTACTCGCCCTACTGGGGGCTTTCCGCGCCCCGGCACGCCAGCCTGAGCCAGCGGCTGTGGCGGGTCTATGCCCGGCGCTTCGGCTGGGGGAACCGACCCCGGGCCGAGGGCCGGCGCTTCGTGTGGTACATCTTCCGGGTCGTGGAGGCCTGAACCCGGCCCAAAACAAAGCCGCCGCGTCCTCCGCGGCGGCCGGGCCAACGACGGTTCCCCAAAACCCCGGGCTCACAGGCCCAAATAAGCCTTTTGCACATGGGGGTCCTGGGCCAATTCGCTCGCCGGGCCCTGAAGCTCGACTTTGCCGTGGGCCAGCACATAGGCGTAGTCGGTGACGGCCAGGGCCATGTGCACATTTTGCTCCACCAGCAGGGTGGTAATGCCCACTTCGCGCAGTTTGCTCAGGCTCTCGAAGAGCTGCAGCACCAGCACCGGCGCCAGGCCCAGGGACATTTCGTCAATCATGAGCACTTTGGGCGCGGCCATGAGGCCCCGAGCCACGGCCAGCATTTGCCGCTCGCCACCGCTCATGGTGCCGGCTTTCTGGTTTTGCCGCTCTTTGAGGCGGGGGAACATTTCGAAGACCAGTTCCAGGTTGCGCTTGAAGTGGGGGCGGGCCCGGGGGGGCGTGGCGCCCATTTCCAGGTTTTCCAGCACGGTCATGCTGGTGAAAAGCTGCCGCCCCTCGGGCACCAGCACCAGGCCCAAATCGGCTTTCTTGTGCGGCGGCAGGTGGCTCACATCTTGGCCCTCGAACAACACCTGGCCCTTCCAGGGCCGCACCAGGCCCATGATGGTGCGCAGCAAGGTGGTTTTGCCCGCGCCGTTGGCGCCCACCAGCGCGGTCAGGCGGCCGGGCTCGAGGCTGAGGTCCACGCCCCACAAAATTTGCACTTCGCCGTAGCCGGATTCCAGATTGCGAACTTCCAGGATGGCCATGATACTCCCTCGGTGCACAGGATGGCCGGGCGGCTATGCGCCGCGTTGCATGAGGCGTTCGGCCAGTTTGGGGTCGCCCAGGTAGGCCTCGATGACCTTGGGGTTCTGGGCGATTTGCTGCGGGGTGCCCTCGGCAATGAGTTGGCCGAAGTCGAGCACCAGGATGCGGTCCGAGACATTCATGATGGCGTGCATCACATGTTCAATCATGATGATGGTGATGCCCCGGTCGCGAATGGCTTTGACGGTTTCGACCATTTCGGCGATTTCGGATGGGTTGAGGCCGGCCAACACCTCGTCGAGCAAGAGCAGCCGGGGTTGCGAAGCCAGGGCCCGGGCCAGTTCCAGGCGCTTCTTTTGGGCCACATTGAGGCTTCCGGCCAACATGTCGGCCCGCTCGGCCAAGCCCAGGAATTCCAGCACCTCGTCGGCCCGCACTGCGGCTTCGGTCAGCCCCCAAGCGTGGGAACCAAAGGCCGCGCCGACCATCACATTTTCCCGCACGGTGAGGTCGGCCAGGGGGCGCACGATTTGGTGGGTGCGGGCCATGCCAAAGCGGGCCACATCGTAGGGCTTCCAGCCGGTGATGTCTTGCCCCTGAAAGACGATGCGCCCTTCCTCGGGGGTGTAGACGCCGTTGATGCAGTTGAACAGGGTGGTTTTGCCCGCGCCATTGGGCCCAATGAGGCCCAAAATTTCGCCTTCTTGCAGTTCGAAGGAGACATGGTTGACGGCCACCAGGCCGCCGAAGCGCTTGGTGACTTCCTCGACGCGCAACAGCACGGTCATAGCAGCACCCTCCGGCTGGCGGGGAAGCGCCGCCGCAGCCAGCCAATCAACCCCGCGGGGATGAAGAGCACGATGAGCAGCAACAGCGCGCCCGACACGGTGAGTTGGATGTCTTTCAGGTAGCGGTTGGTGAGCAAGAAGGCCCGCATGGCCTGGTAACCGGCCGCGCCCAGCACCGGGCCCAGCACCGTGCCCTGGCCGCCCAGCATAACCATGACGATGGCCTCGATGGAAAGATGCAGGGGGAAGGCCTCGTGGGGTTCGATGGAGCCATTGCGGAAGAAGAACAGCGCGCCCAACATGCCGGGCAACACGGCCGAGAGCACGAAGGCCCAGGTTTTGGCCATGGGGGTGACCACGCCCATGACCTCGGCCGCGTCTTCGTCTTCGCGAATGGAAAGCAGCCCCAGGCCGAATTTACTGGTGCGCACCGCGTAGGCCAGCAGCACGGCCAACACGGCCAGCACCAGCAGCACATAATAGGTCATCTGCAGCATGGCCCGCGGCCCGCCGTAAGCCTTGTATACCGCGAAGTTCATGGTCAGGCCCAGGGGGCCGCCAAAGGGGTCGAAATTTTGAATGAACGCCTTGACGGCCTCGTTGACGCCGATGGTCACCAGGGCGAAATACGCGCCCCGCAGGCGCAAGATGCCGATGCCGATGAGCCAGGCCAGCAATCCGGCGGCCAAACCGCCGGCGAGCAGGGCTTCCCACAAGGAACGACCCTGGACCGCGACCAGATAAAAGCCCACATAGCCGCCCAGGCCAAAGAAGACCACATGGCCGAAGCTGACATAGCCGGTGTAGCCCAGGATGATGTTGAGGCTCACGGCCATGACCACGGCCCGCAGCAAGGTGAACATGGTCTCCCGATGCACATCCTTGCCCGTCAGCAAGGGGAAGAAGCCCAGGCCCAGCACCACCAGCAACGGCAAGGCCCAATTGGCCCAATGGCGTCCCGGCAAAGCGGGCCAAAAATCGGCCAGGCGGAACGCGGGGGGCAAAGCGGGTTTTCGTTGGCTCATGGTCGTCGCTCCCACGATGAGATATCCACGGCCCCGTTACGACTTTCCGCCAAACAGGCCGGTGGGCCGTACCAGCAAAATCAGCACGAACAAGGCGAATTCAATCACCGGCGTCCAGGAAGTTTCGAGGAACATGGGCACGATGCCCTCGATGAGGCCCAACACCAGGCCGCCGAAGAGGGAACCGATAGGGTTGCCCAAACCACCCAGCACGCCGATGACGAAGCTTTTGAGTTCGTAGCGCCCGCCGTCGAAAATGGTGAAGGGGAAGATGGTGGCGATGAGCCCGCCGGCGAACGCGGCCAGCAGCACGCCCAGGCCGAAGCTGAGGGCCAGGATGGTGGTGGAAGGCACGCCCACCAGCTCGGCCGCGTCGCGATTGTCGGTCACCGCGCGAATGTAACGGCCCAGGCGGGTGCGATAGAGGAAGGCATACAACGCGGCTGCGATGAGCACCGCGGCCAGCGCGGCCACCACCCGCGCGGTGGGGATGGTGATGGCTCCGCCGAACAGTTTGATGCTGCCCAACGAGAATTCGATGTTGCGGGGCGCGCCGCCGAACACCGCGTTCATCACGCCCATGAGCATCATGTTGACCGAATAAGTAGCCAGCAGGGACGAAAGATGCGGCGCATCGATGACCCGGTGCACCGCGATGTAATAAATGCCCATGCCCACGGGCAGGGCCAGCAGGGTCACCAATAGCAGGGCCGGATAGGGGTTCCCCAGGCCCAACGCGCCCATCAGCAAATAGACGCCGAACATGGAGAGGGCAATGATTGGGCCGTGGGCCAGGTTGATGACATCCATGACGCCCCAAATCAGGGTCAGGCCCATGGCTGCCACCCCAAAGACAAACCCCAGCATCAGACCGTCGATGAGAAACGAAAGGACAGAGGTCCACTCCAACGCCATGATGGGCGCTCCTTGCAGGGAGATGCGGTTGGCACCGGCTTGATTGGGGAAAACATGAGGCAGGTAAGAAACGGCCCGCGCGGGGTCGCCCGCGCGGGCCGCGCGTGCGACGCGTTCACGGTTTCGGATACAGCAGTTCCGCGGTCGCGCCGGCCTTGGGCCAGACCACCTGCTTCACCAGGTTGCCCTGGTCGTCCTTCTGCCATTGCACATACACCATCTCATGGCCAATTTGCAGGCCATGGGCTTCGGCGCTGGTGTCGAATTTGATGCGGCCGAAGAAGATGAGCACATCCATGGCGTCCAGGGCTTCCTTGACCTTGGCCGGGTCGGTGGAATCCGCGGCCCGGATGGCCTTCTCGAGAATCAGGCCGGCAGCATAGCCGCCCGCGGAGTGGTACGAAGGCTCTTCATTGTAAGCGGCCTTGTAGGCGTCGACGAATTCCTGGCTGGTGGGGCCAAACCATTCGATGCCCAGCTCATTGGCCGCTTCGGGGCTGTATTGGGCTTGCGGCTCCCACTGGCTGGGGCCCACGATGCCCACCGCGGCCTCGCCCAGTTCGGCGAAGTCGGGTTCAGGGGGCGCTACCAGCAGGGCCACGAACTTCACCGGCACGCCCTCTTCGTGCAGCTGGCGGGCGAAGGTGGAACCGTCCTGGAAGTGGCCGCCGCCCAGGATGGCCTCCGCGCCGGCGCTGGTGATCTTGTTGATGAAGGGGCCGAAGTCGGTGGTATCGGGCGCGTAGCCCTCGAAGAGCACCACCTCATAGCCCTGGCTCTCGGCGTATTCCTTGGCCGCGGTCACCACCGCGGTGGCGAACTTGCTGTCTTCGTAGACGAAGGCCACCTTCTTCAGGTTGGGGTCCACATCCTTGAGCATATCCACCGCGCCGGTGAGGTAGCGGCTGGCCGGGGTGTAGATTTGGAAGACCTGGGTGTAGCCCTGCTTATAGATGGAATCGCTGGCCGCGCCGGTGGTAATCATGACCTTGCCGTATTGCTCGGCAATCACGGCCGCGGCCGCGGTCAGGCCGCTGGAATAGGGGCTGATGAGGAAGTCGGCGTTGTCTTCGGTGGCCAGGCGGGTGTAGAGCTCCTGCACCCGGTCCTTGCTCGACTCGTCGTCATACGACACAGTCTTGAACTTGACCACCGTGCCATCGCTCAGCTCGATGCCGCCGGCCTCGTTGATTTGCTTGACCCACAATTGCAGGCCCTTGACCTGGCGGCCCGAGGAGACATTGTATTTGCCCGTTTGCGACTCAGTAAAGCCGATGGTCAGGGTGACCTCTTTGCCGCCTTCCTGAGCCGGGGCCTGGGTCGCGGCTTCCTGCTGCCCACCGCCGCAAGCCGCCAGCCCCAAGGCCAGCACCAGCAGCAAGGCGAGCACAACCCACACGAAACCTTTGCCACGCTTCATGGCGTCCCTCCTTCAGCGTGAGAGAATGGCGAACAGGATGTATATCATTATACCCCCCGCGCGGCAGGCCCACAAGTGACATTTTTCCGTAACGCCATATCTCTATATGACCATAAGCCCATGAGCAGCGCCGCACGGGTGGCAGGCTTCGTAGTTACAACCGCCAATCAGTAGCGAAGTTGCGCAGCGCGACAGCCATCCTCGTTTGCGATGCATCACACACTTACGGACAAGCCGATTGAACGCTATCGGGCAGCAGCTGCACGCTGCTGTTGCTCCCCAAAGCGAATATGACCTAAGGGCCCCCAAACATGGAGCAACGGCCCCTTGGCAAGCCGGCCCCCTCCCCGGTGGACATTGATGCCCCTTTCCAGGGGAGCGAGAAGCGCTGGCACTTCCCCTTACCAAACGATCGAAGCGGCAGGCTCTCAGATGCTGCCTCCCAAAGGTTCCTGCGTGCGTGCC
>JALSPJ010000259.1 GCA_026985995.1 Anaerolineales bacterium | reverse complement strand
TGTTGCCACACCGTGAGCCCGTGCTGGCGATACCAGGCGGCCAAATCGCGGTTGGCGCTCCCCCGGGCTTCCGCGTCGCTCACCAGCATGAGCACATGGGTCACGCCGGCCCGTTGGTAGTCATCCCACAGGGAGCGGCCCAGGTCGTGGGGGCCAAAGGGCATGGCACTGGCAAACAACCGACCGGGGAAGGGGGTGGGTATCTCGAACATCATGGCCTTTGCACCACACCAGGGGGAAGCAATATCAACCGGCTACCGATGGCAGCGTTTTTTTCATTTTACCATGCCGTGGCGATGATAGATGACGCAATTTGCAGGCAAGGGGGAGGGGGGGAGGTTAGAGGTTGGTAGTTAGTGGTTGGTGGTTGGTGGTTGGCGGGGGCGCGCTTGCTGTCTGCTGACCGCTGTCGTTCATCCGCGCTTATCCGCGGTTTCATTTCCCCTGCGCACCGCCGTGCACCCCTACCCTGCTCCCTGCTCTCTGCTCTTTGCTTTTTGCTTCCTGCTCCCTGCTCTTTTTCATCCCCCGGGTGGGCTCGCGGAGGGCACCAAGCGCCGCGCGTAGGCCTCCAGCGCGTCGTAATAGGGCCGAATGCTGGGGATGTAGTGCCGTTCGTCGGCCCGGTGGGGCCCCCAACCGCTTTGGCCCCACACAATGCCCCGGTCCCGGGGCGCGTAGCGAATGCTGGAAGCCGGCTTTTTACGGCACAGTGCGGCCGGTCGGCCCCAGGCTTCTTCCACCGCAGCCTGCAGGGCCCGGAAGTAGGGGTTGGCCGGGTCGATGGCCACGCCGTCGGTCACGCTTTCGGCCACCAAATGCAGCCCGGCCTGTTGGGCATAGGCCTCCAGCGCGGCGACGAAGGGCCCCATGTCGTCCTCGGGGATGCTGCGCACTTCCACGCCCAGCACGCCCCGGTCCGCGGTGATGTTGTAGAGCCCTTCTTCGCCCACCAAAAAGAAGGGGAACCGCACCTGCGTGCTCCAGCCGTCGGCCGCGTTCAGGGTGAAATGCTGCCGGGCCAGGCGTTGCGTGGCGTGGTAGGCATCGACCAGCTGGGCCACCAGGTCGCGCCCGGTGGCGATGCCCGAGTGGTCCCGGGTGCCGTGGGCCTCGAAGTAGAGCCGGCTGGCGCCCCGGCTGTGGGTGCACAGCGCGCCGTAGGGTTGGGTGCCCGTCTCTTCGGTGCGTTCGCCGGCGATGTAGAACGCGGGCTCGCCGCCCTGCCGGCGCAGCCAGGCCAGCGCGTGGGGCGTGCCCACGGGAAAGGTCTCGCCCTCTTCTTCGTTGCCGATGAGCAGCGCGCCAAAGGAAGGGTACGGCGGGCCCTGGCGACGGCGGTGGGCCATCCACACGGCCAGGGTGGCGACCACGGTCTTCATGTCGGCCGCGCCCCGGCCCCACAGGTAGTCGCCCTCGATGTGGGGCTCGAACTGGCGGTCGTCGGGCTCGGGGTTGACCACATCGAAGTGGCCCAGCCACAGCACCTGGGGCTTCTCCTGGCCGGGGAAGAAGGCGAACAGCGCCGGCGTGCGTCCGTCGTCCAGCCAGCGGGTGACCAGGCCGTGGCGGTCTAAGTAGTCACGCAGCAGCCGGCCGGCGCGGGCCACCTGGTCGTAGCGCGGCGCGGGCAGGGTGCTTACCGAGGGAATGCGGATGAGGGCCTGGGCCAGGTCCAAGACTTCCGCGGTGATGGGGTCCCAGGGCATGGTGCGCCTCCGGTGGGGGGAAGGTCAGGCGGTCAGGGCGTTCAGGGCTTCCAGCAGGCGCTGGGCCGCGCCTTGGGTGCGTGCTAAGGGCAGGGCATAGGAGAAGCGAATCCACTGCCCGCCAGCGGGGGAGAAGAACACGCCGGGCACCACGGCCAGGCCGTGTTCCTCGGCGAAGTATTGCCCCAAGGGCTCGGTATCGGCCCAGCCGCGGGCCTGCAGCCAGGTTCCCACATGAATGAAGGCGTAGTAGCCCTGGCCGATGATGAAGCGCAGGTTGTGTTGGGCGAGGAAGGCGCGCAGCCAGGCCCGGCTTTGGGATGTGGGCTCGACGATGTTGCGGGCTGATTGCGTATAGCCAAGCTCCAGCGCGGCCAAAAGCACGGCCTGGGCGTAATAGGGCGGAATGACTGCGTGGGACGCCCGGGCGACGATGAAGCGAATGACCTCCGCGCCGGCGGTGAGCCAGCCGATGCGAATGTTGGACGCGCCCAAGGCCTTGGTCGCACCGTCCAGCACCATGACCCGTTCTCGCTGGTCGGGGTCGAAGGCGGCCAGGAGCGCGTTGATGTCGCTGGGGCCCTGGTCGCTCACATGGTGGTAAATCCAGTCGTAGAGCACGAAGGCCGCGCCGTGCTCCAAGGCCCAACGACCCAGGGCAATTTGGGTTTCTAAGGGCAGCACCCGGCCGGTGGGATTGTCGGGGCTGGTGATGACCAGCATGGCCACCTTGCGGCCGCTGCGCGCCACCAGGTCGAAGGTTTCGGCCAGGCCTTCGGGGGTATAGGCCCAGGCCTGGGCTTCGTCGCCCGCGGCCCGTACCACATTGGCCCCCACGCCGTAGGGACCCCAGTTGTACGAAATCCACGGCACCGCGCTGGTGACCACCACATCGCCCTCGCGGCCGTGGCCTAAGGCCAGGGCCGCCTGATAGGCCTTCACCAGGCCGTCGCGGCCGCCCACGGTGGCGACGATGTTCTCGGGCCCCCAACCCACCTCGGGGCTGAAGCGCCAGTAGGCCTCCGCGATGGCCTGGCGAAACTCGGGCGTGCCGTAGGGCATGGTGTAGCCCGTGCCCTTTTGGGCCTGCAGCGCCGCGGCCCGGTCCAGCACTTCACGGGGAACGCCGGGCAGGCTCGCGCCGCCATCGCCTTGCGACGCGTCGTAGGCCGGGCGGTTCGGGTGTCGCTGGCGGAATTTCCGCAGGCCCTGCTTGACCAGGAACATGCGGGAAGGGGGAATGGGCTGCATGTGACGCAAATGGTCACTTACCGGCACCTGGGCGTGGGCCGGTACCACGAATTGGGGAGGGACGATGGCCATGGCTCGGCTCCTGCAGGGGGGATGCTATGGCCAATTGTGCCGCACTTTGCCCGGTAGGGCAAGGGGCCGCACGGCCTGAAACCGGGCTTTTTCTTTTTTCTCCGCGTTTCTCATGCCCCTGGGTGATTTGTGGCCCCCCCTGGAATGGTCTTGCGGCCCGAGAAATCGGGCCGGGAAGGGTTATGCTCGTTTTTCGTGCTATCCTCCGAAACTTCTTGAAAAATTCTAATCTTCAAACCCTTGACAGCGTATTCGTAGGGTGCTATTTAAGGGGCAAAGCAGGCGCAAATCCTGAAAAACGCGTGCTTCACAGCGAACAGGAGGTGACCGATGCGCAAGTCTCGCATTGCCGTGCTGGTCGTGGCTTTGTTGCTCATGGCCTTGACCTATGCCTTTGCCGCGGGCAACTCGGTTTCTCCTTCCAAGGCTGGGGATGGTAGTGCCGCGGTGGGCGGTTATACGGTGACCAATGTCCAGTACACCTTGTTGGGCAGCGACCCCAGCAAGATTGACGCGGTGCAGTTTGACCTGGATGCCGCGGCGCGAACGGTCTATGCCGCCCTCTCCAATGATGGCACGACCTGGAGTTGGAGCGCAGCCTGTAACAACACCGCGGGGAATACCTGGCAGTGCGACTTCAACCCGGATGTGGATGTGCAGCCAACCATCTGGCTGCGGGTGGTGGCCGCGGAATGACCATGGGCGCGACGACGCCACAGCCTGCTGCCGAGGCCGCGCCGCCCGCGCGGCCTCTTTTTGCGTGGCTGGCCTTATGGCGCGCGGCTGCCCGCCAGTGGCCGGCCCTGGCCCTGGGCCTGGCCGTAGGGAGCGCGCTGTTGCTGCTGTGGCCCCAGGCTTTGGGCGGCGCGACCGCGTTCGTAGTGCTGCAGAGCGATAGCATGGCCCCTCGCTTTCGCCGCGGCGATTTGGTGGTCGTGCGCCGGCAAAGCCGCTATGCGGTGGGCGACGCGGTGGTCTACCGCGCCCAAGCCCTGGCGCAGCCCGTCTTCCATCGCATCGTGGGCTACGACGCGCAGGGTCGCTTCGTGCTGCGCGGGGATGCCAACGACTACCGCGACCCCGAACACCCCGCGCCCGAGGACATCGTGGGCCGCTACTGGTTCGCGTTGCCCAGGGTGGGCGGCTGGCTGTGGGAGCAGCGGCCCCTCCTCCTGGCCGGGAGTGTGGGGCTGGCCTGGTGGCTGTGGGCTGCGCCCGCGCCCGGCCGGGCAAGCCGCCGACGACGGAGGCGTGGCGCATGAATGCAACGCGGTGGCGCGCCTGGTTCCGCCAAACTATCGGCCTGTACGAAGGGCTTTCCACGGTCGCCTGGACCGTGGCCCTGGCCGGCGCGCTCTTGTGGGCCGGGGCCCTGCTGCTGCCGGCCACCCAAACCGTTACCCGGCCCCGGCCCTGGGCCGTGGTGGGCCAATGGCACTACACCGCGGCCGTGCCCCCCTCGGTCTCGGAAACCGGCCGCCTGCCCTTGGGCGCGCCCCTCTACCGTCCCCTCACCCCGCGGGTCACCTTCGCCTTCGCCGCTCGCTGGGAGGGCGAAGCCCCGCCGCCCACCGCGCTGGAAGGCCAGGCCCGCTTGTGGGTGCGGCTGCAAGACGAATTCGGCTGGCAGCGGGAAACCGTGCTGGCCGAGGTGCCCATTACCGGGCCCCGCTGGCAGCTCAAGGCCGCGGTCAACCTCAACCCCATCACGGGGTGGCTGCGCCAGCGGGAGCGGGTCTTCCCACCGGCGCGCAATTATCGTCTGTTGGTGGGCGTGACCTGGCAGGCTCAGGGCCGGCTGGAGGGCCAACCCTGGCAGGCTCAGGGCGCTTCGGTGCTCGATTTTCGCCGCCAGGCCCCCAACTTCTATGTGCTGCAGGTGGGAACCGGCGGCCCCGATGCCGCGAGCGCCGCGGCCTGGTGGGCCCCCCGCTGGGAAGGCGCGCTGGAAGTCACCCAAACCGTGCCGCGGCAAGTGGCCCTGGGCCCCTGGCGCGTTACCGTGCCCGCGATGCGGGTGTGGGGCTTGCGGGCCGCGCTGGCCGGCGGCGCTTTGTGGCTGGCCCTGAGCGGGCTGTTGGCTTGGCTGCGTTCGCGCTGGCCCGAGGTGTATGCCCTGGCTCTTTTGGGCCCGGCCGCGGTGTGGGTGGAACCGGGCCCGTGGCTGGCGGCCGTGTTGCGCGACGCGGTGCGCACTTCCCTCGATGGCCTGGCGCACCTGGCCCGCCAGTGGGGTGAGCCCGTGCTGGTCACCTGCGAGGCCGCGCGGCTGGTGGCCATGGTGCGTTTGCCCGAAGCCGCGTATGTGTACGAGGAACCCTGCCCGCCCGACACGCCGGAGGCCGCGGCCGAGACGATGCCGCCCGAAGCGCTCCCTCAACCCGAGGCGGCACGCGCCGAGGACCAGCAGAACCGCGCGGAGGTGTCCCATGACCCGGCAGAGGCGTAGACGACGCTGGGCCCTGGCGTTGCTGATGTTGGCCGCCGGGTGGTGGCTGACCCAACCCGGTGTGGCTGCGTCCCTGGTGGTGCCCACTTCCCGGCTGGACGATGTGGGCCCGCTGCGCGCCAGCCCCGAGCAGCTCAAGCCCGATGCGTGCGGGGGCATTGTGCTGCACAATATCGTCGTCGCCTCGGGCGGCACCGCGACGGGTACGCCGGGCAACGACCTCATTTTGGGCACCGCGGGGGCCGATACCCTCTACGGCGGCGACGGCGACGATTGTATTTTGGGCGGCGGCAGCGGCGGCGGGCTTTTGGGCAACTGGCTATACGGCGAGGGCGGCAACGATGTGCTCGTTGGCAGCGACAATGGGGCCTTCCTGCCCATCGACATTTGCATTGGCGGGCCGGGGAGCAATATTTTCGTGCATTGCGATGTGCAGTTGAACCGGCCGGGTCGGGGTCGCGGGCGCGGGTGGAACCGGCTTCCGCCCCAGGCGCAGGCTGCCGTGGCCCGGCGGTTGGGTTGGTCCTTGGACGCGGCTACGGCCACGCCTACGCCCACGCCCGCGCCGTGATGCTGTCTGGTTCCCGGTGTGTGCGCTGGCGCGCCCAGGCTGTGCCAATCCTCCTCCCCCTACTCCCCCTCCCGCGTCTTACTTTTATACACCGCGCGCCATCGAAGACCAAGTGCCTTTGCCAGGGCCAAAGGGGCAGATGCGGCTTGCCAAAATCCCTCCCCCACACCTTCTTCTCTCGTCGGGAAGGGGCTTTGGCCGTCGCGCGTGGCCAGGGCCGCGCGCACTCCTTCCCCCTTACGAATGGGGAGGGGGATTTTGACCTACCTGGCCGCGCGAACGACCTGCCGTCAACCGTGGCGGCGCATTGGCGACCTTAGGCCGCTAATAATCGAAATGCGCCTCATGCCCTCGGGGGCCTAAAAGCACGCGCCAGCGGGCCCGGCGGTTCCACAAGGCCCAGCCCCAACCCAGCAGCAGCAACCCCTGCACGCCGCGGCCCACCCAGGCCCGCCAGCGGTGGGCCGGGTCTTGCTCTCGGGCGCGCCATTGGGCGCGCTGGGCCCAGGTCCAGGCCGCGGCCACGGCCAGCAGGGGTACCACGGCCAGGTGCATA
>JALSPJ010000258.1 GCA_026985995.1 Anaerolineales bacterium | reverse complement strand
AAGGGCCGACCCCACGCAGCAGGGCCCGGGCCAGACGACCGGCCGCGGCCTGGCCGCGCGGTTCCTCGGCCCGCAGCACGGCCTGCACCCACGCGGCCGGGGGGCGGCCCCGGGTAGGCCCCTGGGCATGCAGCAAGACCCGGGCCACCGCGTCCACCGTGAGGGGCGCGTTCAGGGGCACGCCGGCCAGGGCCGCAAAGCGCGCAGCCCGATGCACCCGCTCGGGGGCCAGGGGCAGCCCCACAACCCCCGCGTGGGCCAACACCAGCACGCCGTCGGCGTGGGGCGGCCAGGCCGGCTCGTGGGCCGCGGGGGCTTTGAGGTCCCGGCGGGCCGCTCCGTCGGCTTCCACCAGCACGGGCAGGCCCTGGCTTTGGGCCCAGGCCTGCACCGCGTCCAGCGCGGGGGTGGCGGTCCAGCGGCCGCGCTGGGCCGGGCCGGTGATGAGCAACACGCCCTGCCGGTTCCAGGCCCGCAAAGCAGCCCGGGCCTGGGTCGGCCGAACATCGGAGGGCCAAACCCAATGCGCGTCGGCCCGGGCTTCTTCCCCCAAGGCCAGGTGGGTGGTGGTGGCCACCAGCGCGGGGGCCAGCTGGCGGGCTAAGGTGAACAGGGTGCGGGTTTTGCCCCCCGCGCCCACCAGGGCCAGGTGCTCGTGACCTCGCAAGCGCAGGGCCGCACGCAGGGGCAAGGGCTCAGGGTTGGGGGCAGGCATGGGCGTAAAAGCAGGCCCGCAAGGCCGGGAAGGCCAACACAGCTTCGAGCACGCCGCCGCCAATGGCCAGGGACTTGTCGGACACCAGGTACGCGTAACGGGGCTCGGCCCGGGGGTCCAGGTCGCCCACTTTGAGGCCCCGGGTGACGGGCAGGCCCGGGTGCATGAGACCGCGAATCACGCCCCGGAAGGGGGCCCGCACTTCGCGGCCGGCCACCCGCAGCAGGGGCGTGCCCGGTTCCACCACCTGACCGATGGCCACCAGGGTTTCGAGCACGCCATCCGCGGGGGCGCGCAGCACCCGGTCGGCCTGGTGTTGGCGCACGGCTTCGGGCAGGCCCGTATCGGGCAGGGGCGGGCCCTGCCACAGCACCCGGCCCAGGGTGTGGCCGCGCATGGTTTCCACCACCGCGTGGCAGTTTTGCCCGGCCACAAAGCCGGGGCCCAGGCCAATGACCAGGGGCGCGGCATCGAGGCCCAGCTCGGGCGCGCGTTTGGTCATGCGCGCGTCCACCAGCACCGCGGGGGAAAGGGCCCGGCGCAGCTGCGCGTCGGGGTCCACCACTACGGGAACCTGGCCTCGGGCCCAGGCCGCGCGCACCGCGGCGGGGTCGGCTTCCACCCGCACCGCGGGCACGCCGTCGACCCGGGTGCGGCCCTGGTAGATGGCCTCGGCAAAAGCCACTTTGCGGCGCACCACCAGGGGCCGGGGCAGTTCGGTGACCACCACGGGGATGCCGGCCCGCCACAGGCGCAGGACCACGCCGCTGGCCAGGTCACCGCCGCCGCGCACCAGCACGGCCGCGGTGCGGCCCTGCAAGTCGGGCTCCCAGGCGGGCGGGGTGTAGGGTGCCCAAAGGGTCTCCAGGTCCAGGGTGGTCATGACGGCCTCCGGGGTCAAACACGCCACCACGGCGGGAAGTGGGTGGGCGCGGGGCGTTCTTCCTGGCCGGGCCGGGGGCGGCAGGCCAGGGGCTGGTCCGCGTGCCGGTCCAAAGCGGCCACGGTCTCGTGATACAGTTCCTCCGCGCGCTCGGAGGAGGGCGCGATGGCCACCACGCCCAGTTTGCCGTATTCCGAGAGCGCGCCCACAATGTGGAAGACCACGCCTTCGTGGGCCGCGGCGTTGTAGTGCAGACCTTCACACACCACGATGTCCATCAAATCCTCGGGGGTCAGGCCGCGGTAGGCGGGCTTTTTGAGGTTGTCGGAAGCGTAGTAGTAGAGGGGCTGGCCCGTGGGCGCGTAGTACAGGCCGCTTTCCAGGTCAAAGTGCCCATCGGTGAGGAATTTGAGGGTCATGAAGGGGTGGGTGGTGCCGCCTTTACGCAGGTTGATTTCCAGCGCGTAGTGCTTCCAGGTGCCATCGGGTTGGGGAACCGACACGAAGTCGACCGCGAAACGCCCGACGGCACCCTCCGCGCTGAGGACTTCGCCCACCCGGCGGCCAATTTCCTGCAGGTCCAGGCGATATTCGGGCCGGGCCGGGAACCGGGCGCCCAGGTAAACCTGGCCCGTGGGCCCGCCCAAGATTTGGTCGTGGGTGGACACGATGGTGCCCTCGCCTAAGGGGTTGATGAGGCCCTGCACCGAGGGCGAACGCTTGCCCTGGCCCTCGATGAACTCTTCGACGATGCCGCCCATTTGGGCGAATTTTTCCATGAACTGGTCGTAGGTCATGTCCGCGGCTTCGAATTGCAGGCGCCGGGGAAGCTCGCGACGCAGCCAGGCCCGCAGGGCCGGTTCCCCCTGGGGCGCGGCGTTGAAGTCGAACAGCGCGTTGCCCTCGCCCGAGAAGCCTTCGTTGAGCTTGACCACCGCGCGGCGCAGGGTGGGAACCTGGGCCTTGAGCGCGGCCAGCGCGTCGATGAGTTCGGCTTCGCCGTGCAGGTCCTCGTAGCCCCGGGGGTAGAGCACGCCAGCGCGGGCGAACACCCGCCGGTTCCCCGTTTTGGTGCCCAGGTGGATGAGGTCCGGGTCCACCGCGTAGAGGGGGATGCCCAAGCGCACCGAGAGCTCCCGCTCCAGGGGAGTGGAGTTGAAGCATTCCATGTAGGCCGCGTGGGGATAGCGGATGGCTTCGCGGATGCGGCGAATGAGCCACGGGCGCTCGAGGATTTTCTCGGTGAGGGCCCGGGGGCTGGCATCGTGGGCGTCGAGCAGGGTGAGCCGCGAGCGGGCATGGGAAACGGGCACGCCGGGCAGCAGATTGATGAAGTAGTCGATGATGACGGGGTCCACGGCCTGGCTGGTGACGAAGATGACCTGGGTGCGGGGCAGTTGGAGCAGGATGAGGTAGTAGAGCAGGCGTTCTTCGTAGTAATGCACGCCGGTGACCTTGGCCAGCACTTCCTGGTCCAGGCTCAGGCTGGGCACGACCACCACGGTACGAGGGGCGTGCCAGTGGGCCAGTTCTTCGCGGTAGAGGTAGACCAGGCGGGCTTTGTAGTAATTGAAGCGGCGGCGGATTTCGTCGGGCGAAAGGGGGCCCAGGTCGGGCACGGGGAAGGGCAGGGAAGACGCGGGCATAAGCCCCTCCAAAGAGCACGGGTTACCCCGGCGTGGGGATTGGCGAGATTATACCCGAAGTTGGGGCATCGCGGGGTGTGGCGAGGCGCGCGGTGGGGGCGACCCGGCAGGACGCCCAGAAATGCAACCGCGGATGGACGCGGATGAAAAACAGCGGTCAGCGGTCAGCAGGGAGCAGGGAGCGCGGTAGGGGTGCACGGTGGTGTGCCCGGGAATGAAGCCGCGGAGCCGCGGATGAAATGAAAAAACCACGGAAAAACACGGATAAACACGGAAGAAAGACAGCAGGGAACGGTCAGCACGGTAGGGGCGCGGCGTGCCGCGCCCGGCCCGGTAGGGGCGCACGGCGGTGTGCCCGCCGCGGTGCAGCCCCCTGCGCCCTGCTACGCGCCGACGGCCGCGAGCAGCGCGTCAACCCGCAGCCGCGGCTTGACCCCGGGGCAGGCCTACTTCGTCCGCGGCTTCGGTGAGGACCTCTAAGGCGAAGTCGATGTCTTCGGGTTCGTGGGCCGCGGTCACCGTGGCCCGCAGGCGCTCTTGCCCTTCGGGCACGGCCGGCGCCACCACGGGCAGGATGAACAGCCCCCGCTTCATCACCGCCCGGGTGAGGGCCATGACCATGTCGAGCCCCCGGGCCATGATGGGCACCACCGGCGTTTGGGTCTGCAAAATGTCGAAGCCCCGCTCCCGCAGGCCGCGAATGAAGCGCTCGGTATTGGCCTGCAGCTTGGCCACCCGCCAGGGTTCCTCTTGCAAAATGCGCAGGCCCTCCAGCGCCACCGCGGCCACCACCGGTGACATGGCGCCGGTGAAAATATAGCCCCGGGCCGAGTGGCGAATGGCATGCACAATCCATTCGTCCGCGGCGATATACCCGCCCATGCTGGGGATGGCTTTGCTCAGGGTGCCCATCTTGATGTCGATGACGCCGGGCATCCCGAAGTGCTCCTCGATGCCCCGGCCCGTTTTGCCCAGCACCCCACCCGAGTGGGCTTCGTCCACCATGAGCCAGGCGTCGTATTTGCGGGCCAGTTCCACCACCCGAGGCAGGTCCAAAATATCGCCGTCCATGCTGAACACCGCGTCGGCGATGATGAGTTTGCCGGCGCCCTCGGGCACGGCTTTCAAGCGGCGTTCGAGCATGTCCAGGTCGTTGTGCTTGTAGCGCAGCAGTTTGGCCCCCGACATGACCGCGCCATCGACCAGGCTGGCATGGTTGTATTTGTCGGAGATAATATAATCGCCGCGGCCGACCAGCGAAGCAATGGTGCTCACATTGGTCACATAGCCGGTGGGGAAGACGATGGCGGCCTCGGTGCCTTTGAATTCGGCGATGGTCTTCTCCAATTCCAAATGAATGGGGAGGGTGCCCGACAGACCGCGCGCGCCATGGGAGCCCGTGCCATAGCGCCGGGCCGCCTCACACGCGGCCTGGGCCAGCCGCGGGTGGCCGATGAGCCCCAGGTAGCTGTAAGTGGCCATCATGAGCATGCGCCGGCCCTGCACCGTGACCCAGGCCCCCTGGGTCTGGTCTTCAACGGGGATGTGGAAGAGGTAATGCCCACTGCGTTTGATGCCGTAAATCCACTCGTTGACGGCTTGCAGGCGGCGGGTGATGGGGTCGTTGGGATTGCGCGGGGGCATGGTTGGCCTCCTTGGGTGGGGTTGGGTATGGGGCACAACAAAAAAGAATCTTCGCCGCTGTCTTTCGGCGAGTTTCGACGCCAGCCTATGCCTTTTTGGGGGAACCCAACACACTGGCCCTATTGTACCCAGAATGGCCCCTTCAGCGCGCACGAGTTTACGCACATCCATCTACGCTTTTGAGGAGAAACGAAGGCGCCCGCGCTCCCATAAAAGCGCCAACCCGGCCCAGGGGGCGGGCCGGGTTGGTTGCCACAGCGCCGTTGCAGGGCGGGATTAGACGATTTCCAGCTCCTTGAGCTTCTCTTCGGGCACCACGCCGTTGACCCAGCCCCGGGCCTCGTAGTACTCGGCCAGCATCTTGTCGAGTTCGGCCACCTGGCCCTTGGAGGCCGCGTGTTGCGACGGTTCCTCCAGGAAGCGCTTGGGCAGGTAGTCGGAGCCCTCGCGGAAGCCCACCAGGTTGTTGTAGTAGCGCTCCAGGTTGTAAATGCGCTCGCCGGTCTTGAGCATCTCTTCGCTGGTGTAGTTGAGGCCGGTCATACCGTTCCACAGGTCCGTGTAGTCGTCCATGTCCATGGCGAAGGCCGAGAACTTGCACAGGTCCAGGG
The DNA here is from genome assembly GCA_026985995.1 of Anaerolineales bacterium. Lineage (GTDB taxonomy): Bacteria > Chloroflexota > Anaerolineae > Anaerolineales > DRMV01 > JAADEN01. Next base: position 1,139 of record JALSPJ010000258.1, on the reverse strand, counting down.
AGTCGGAGACCGCGTGCACATCCTGGAAGATTTTGACCAGCTGGCCCTTGCCCTTCCAGGCCAGGGGGTCGCTCTTGGTGGCCTCGCGGATGTGGATGGGCATGATGTTGAGTTCCGAAGCCGGGGTGTAGGCCCGCAGGTGGCACGCGCCCCGGTTGGAAGTGGCGTAGGCGATGCCCATGCCCTTGAGGCCGCGCGGGTCATAAGCCGGGATGGCCTGGCCCTTGACGGTCATGGCCGCCTCGGGCACGCCCAAGGCCTTGGCCGCGCGCTCGGTGCCTTCGGCCAGGATGTCGCCCACGCCCTGGCGATAGGCAATCTTTTCGTACAAGGCAATCTGGCCCTTCCAATCGCCCCATTCCAGGCCCTCGCCTTCGGGGGCCTTGCCCTTCTCAGTGGCTTCCATGTACATGGCCAGCACATTGCCGCCCTCGATGGTGTCCATGCCCAGGTCGTTGCTCATGTCGATGAGCTTGACCACCGCGTCGAGATACCCCACGCCGCACATGGGGCCGAAGGCCCAAGCCGATTCGTACTCCACGCTTTCCATCTCCAGCCCGGCGAAGGGGCTGCCCTCGGGCAGGCGCACCTTCTTCTTACAGGCCACGGGGCAGGCGTGGCAGGTGGGGTCGTCGATGAGGATGGTTTCGCGGACGGTTTCGCCGCTCACATTTTCGGCTTCTTCAAAATAGGTGGCCTTGCCGTTGTAAGTGGGCAGCGCGCCGATGCTGTTGACGATGTTCATCAGCACATTGGTGCCGAAGACCGACAGGCCGCCCTTGCGGGGCGCGGTGATGTTGTTTTCGTCCATGATGCGCGCCAGGGCCCGCTTGTGCGCGGCCTTGAAGCGCTCGGGGTCGGCCGGTTTGGGGAAGCGCTTTTCGGCCTTGATGACGATGGCCTTGAGCTTCTTGTAGCCGCCCACGCAGCCCGTGCCGCCGCGGCCCGAGGCCCGGTCGTGTTCGTTGACCCAGTTGGCGAAGCGCACTAAGTTTTCGCCCGCGGGGCCAATGGCGATGACGCTCAGGTCCTTCTCGCCGTACTTTTCCTGGAAGTACTTGACCGTATCGTGCACGCCCTTGCCCCACACTTCCGACGCGTCTTTGATTTCCACCACGCCGTCGTGCACATAGGCATAC
>JALSPJ010000257.1 GCA_026985995.1 Anaerolineales bacterium | reverse complement strand
GGAAGAGGGCAAGGGGAAGGCCCTGGCCAAGGGCGTGCGGCGGCCCAAATCGCGGCGGGCCGGGCACCTGCAGCCCCTGAGCCGGGTGCGGCTGCTGCTGGCCCAGGCCCGGGGCGCGCCCATCGTGGCCCAGGCCGAGGCGGTGGAGGTGTTCCCCGCGCTGCGGCAGGATGTGACCCGCTACGCCTATGCCGAGCACTTGGCCGAGCTGGTCGAACGGCTGGTGTGGGAAGGCGAGCACTACCCCGGGCTTTACCCCGCATTGCTGGCGGCCCTGCGCGCGGTGGCCCAGGGACCGACGCCCGACTGGCCCGTGCGGCACTTTGAGCTGCAGCTGTTGGGCTGGGTGGGCTTTCGGCCCGAGCTGCAGGTGTGCACCGTGTGCGGCGCGGCCATTCGGCCCGAAAATCAGTTCTTCTCCGTGCCCCGGGGCGGGGTGGTGTGCCCCCGCTGCCGGGAGCAGGCCCCCGAGGCCCGACCGGTGAGCCGGCGCGCGCTCAAGTTCTTGCGCCATTTGCAGCGCACGCCCCATTGGACCCAGGCCGGGCGGGTGGTGCCCCCGCCAGCCGTACGGCATGAGGTGGAAGCTGTGCTGCAGGCTTACCTGACTTTCGTCCTCGAAGGCCCGCTGCGAGGTGCACGGGTTCAACGCCAACTGCGGGATGATTTTGCACGCCGCGCGGGCTAACTGCGGAAATCCGCGGGCAAAGGGAGGGGAAATTGCCGAAATTTGGCGTTTTGCGGCTTGACAAAGGCCCGCATGCGTGCTATATCAGGGGGTGCCGAGAGGAGTGCAAAAGCCTACCCTACCACCGCGGAGAGTGCCCCGAGCACTCTTTCTTTATTACCGGCGGTACATGCGTTGGGTCAAACGCTTCCCCCCGCTATCCCCCCTCGCCCTTTCCCCCTTATTCCCAAAGTCATAAGGAGGACGAACCATGTCCGCGTTTGAGGGTCGTTACCCGTCCCGTTATCAGGCCATTACCATCCACAATGTGGCCAAGATGCCCGAATGGCAGCGCCTGGACCCCGAATTGCGGGAAGCCGTGGAGGTGACCTCCCGGGTCCTGCCCTTCCGCACCAATGTCTATGTGGTCCAGGAGCTCATCGACTGGGACCGGGTTCCCGAGGACCCCATGTTCCAGTTGACCTTCCCGCAGCCCGGCATGTTGGACAAGGAAGACTTCGAGGCCATGCGCGACCTCATTCGCCGCGGGGCTTCGCGGGAAGAGATGCTGGCCAAGGCCAATGAAATTCGCTTCAAGCTCAACCCCCACCCCGCGGGGCAGATGACCCACAATGTGCCCGAGCTGGACGGCCACCGCCTGTGGGGGATGCAGCACAAGTATCGGGAGACGGTGCTGTTCTTCCCCGCGCAGGGGCAGACCTGCCACGCGTACTGCACCTACTGCTTCCGCTGGGCGCAGTTCGTGGGCATCCAGGAGCTGAAGTTCGAATCCAAGCAGGTGGACATGCTGGTGGAATACCTGCGCCGGCACAAGTTCGTCACCGATGTGCTGTTCACCGGCGGCGACCCGATGATTATGAAGGCCAAGGCCTTGCGGCAATACATCGAACCCCTGCTGCAGCCCGGCTTGGAGCATGTGCAGAACATCCGCATCGGCACCAAGGCCCTGTCGTACTGGCCGCAGCGCTTCGTGACCGACGACGACGCCGATGAGGTGCTGCGCATCTACGAGGAGGTGGTCAAGGCCGGCAAGCATTTGGCGGTCATGGCCCACTTCACCCACCCGCGGGAGATGTCGACCGAGATTGTGCGGGAGGCCATTCGGCGGGTGCGCGACACCGGGGCCGAAATTCGCATGCAAGCGCCCATCGTGCATCCCATCAACGACAACCCGCAGACCTGGGCCACCATGTGGCGCGAGGGCGTCAAGCTGGGCATGATTCCGTACTACATGTTCATCGAGCGCGATACGGGGCCCAAGAACTACTTCGAGGTGCCCCTGGTCAAGGCCCAGGAGATTTTCCGCGAGGCCTTCATGCAGGTGTCGGGCCTGGCGCGCACGGTGCGCGGGCCGTCCATGTCCGCGTGGCCGGGCAAGGTGCGGGTGCTGGGCACCGCGGAAATCCGGGGCGAGAAGGTCATCGTGCTGGACTTTCTGCAGGGCCGCAACCCGCACTGGGCCGGGCGACCGTTCTTCGCCAAATACAACCCCGAGGCCACCTGGCTCAACCACCTGGAACCGGCCTTTGGCCAGGAGAAGTTCTTCTTCGAGGAAGAAGAGCCCATCGTGTGGTGGGAAGTGGAAAAGGACCCCTTCGCGCAAGAGGAAGCCGCGGCCGTGCCCGCGTAACTGCGCCCTCGCGTTTCGGGCTTGCCTGCTGAGCATCCACCCCGCCCCGTCTCGCCGCTGGGGCGGGGTGGGGTGTTTTAAGCGCGGTTTGGACAGGGGAAATCGCCCTCTGTGTCCTCCGGGACCCCGGGCGTAATGCTGGAGGCGGCGATGTTATGCCCCCTTTCGTTAACCAGCGACGAAGCCCGGCCCATGGGCCCGGCGGCGTGGTTTACAAAGCGAATATAGTATGGTAGAATGTAAACCCCCAAGGGCTAAGGCACACACAAAGGGTCGGCTTCCAGGCATATTGACATTATTCAAAGAATTTAAGGAGAACAACATGATTGGCGAGCGTTTGCGCGCGGCGCGTAAAATGCGGGGTATGAGCCAGCGAGCCCTGGCTCAGCGAGCGGGCGTCAGCGCCATGGCCATCTCGAAATACGAGCGCAATCTCATGATGCCCGGTTCAGAGACTTTGCTGCGTTTGGCGCAAGCGTTGAATGTGCGCCTGGAGTTCTTCTTGCGTCCGCTGCGGGTGCAGGTTACGACGCCTGCCTTTCGGAAACGCCATCGGTTGCCCAAAAAGGCGCAGCAGGCCATCCAGGCGCGAGTGCAAGAGTGGGTCGAGCGTTACCTGCAAGTCGAAGCCCTATTCCCTGACTGTGCACAGCCCTTTGTGTTGCCCAAAGGTTGGCCGCGACAAGTGCGCTCTGAGGACGACATTGAACATGCAGCCGAAGCATGGCGCGATGTTTGGCATTTGGGGCGGACGCCCATCGCCAATATGGTAGCGTTGTTTGAGGCCCGCGGTATCAAGGTCGGCGTGTTGGACGAAACCCATGATGCCTTCGATGCCTTGACGCTGGAAGCCAACGGCAGCCCGGTTATCGTGGTGCGCCGCAACATTCCCGGCGACCGCCAGCGCTTCAATTTGGCCCACGAACTGGCGCATCTGGTGCTGGAGGTGGACCGCGCTGTGGATGAGGAAAAAGCCGCCCACCGTTTCGCAGCCGCTTTCCTGGCCCCCCGGCAGGCCGTCATCACGGAGCTGGGAGCGCACCGCGTGCACTTGGCCCCTGCCGAACTGGCTTGGCTCAAGCACAAATATGGCCTCAGCATGCAAGCCTGGATTTTGCGCGCCCGGGATGTGGGGGTTTTGACGCCATCGGCTGCGCAATCTCTGTTACGCGAATTCCGGCGTCAAGGCTGGCACCGCCGCGAACCAGGGGCCCCTTATCCGTTCGAGGAGCCCAAGCGCATGTTGCGCTTGATCTGGCGCGCCCTGGCCGAAGGCCTCATTTCGCCGGCGCGAGCCGCAGAACTTTATGGGAAACCGCTGGAAGGCTGGCAGCTTTCGTTGGAGCAAGCTCCGCATGGCCTTGAAACGGCTTCCATGCGCTACTGATGCCAATGTGGTCATCGACCTCTACCACGGCCGCGTGCTCGCCCACGCCGCACGCGGCTTTCGCTTGTTGGTCCCCGATGTCATCGTCGTGGAGGAATTGCGAACGCCTCGCGGCCCAGAATTGGTGCACCAAGGGCTTATTGAGGCCGTCACCTTTACCGGCGAAGAACTGTTGGCTATCCTGAACTTGCGTGGCAAATACCCCGGCCCATCCCTGGCCGATCTGTTCGCCCTTCATTTGGCGCATACGCAAGGCCTGGTGTTGCTTACCGGTGATGGCCTGCTACGAAAAGTGGCGCGGCGGGAAGGCGTTGAAGCCCGAGGTGTGCTCTGGGTGCTGGAGCAACTTATCGCTATGGGGCTTTTATTACCCCACGAGGCAGCGGTAAGCCTGGAACACATGCTGAAAGCCGGAGCCCGGCTACCCGAACGCGCCTGGCGCCTCCGCCTACGCGCCTGGCGCGGCGGGCAAACCGCTTGAACGCGCACGCGCCCCGGGCCAAGGGGCGCGTGTCGGCTTCGTGACGACGGGCCCGTCGGGCTCAGGCCGCGGGGCCGATGACTTCCACGCCGCCCATGTAGGGCCGCAGCACTTCGGGCACCACCACACTGCCGTCGGCCTGCTGGTAGGTCTCCAGAATGGCAATCACCGTGCGGGGCAGGCCCAGGCCCGAGCCGTTCAGGGTGTGGACGAAGCGGGTGCGCCCGCCCCCCTTCGGGCGATAGCGAATGTTGGCCCGCCGGGCCTGGAAATCCCCCACATTGGACACCGAGGAAACTTCCAGCCACTCGCCGCTGCCCGGGGCCCACACCTCCAGGTCGTAAGTCTTGCGCGCCGCGAAGCCCAAATCGCCGGTGCACAGCTGCACTACCCGGTAGGTCAGGCCCAGCAGCCGCAAAGTCTCCTCCGCGTCGGCCACCATCTTTTCCAACTCGTCGTCTGAAGTCTCGGGCACCACGAACTTGTACATCTCCACCTTGTCGAACTGATGCCCGCGCTTGATGCCCCGCACATCCTTGCCGGCGCTCATCTTTTCGCGGCGAAAACAGGGGGTGTACGCGGTGTAATACAAGGGCAAATCTTCTTCGTTCAAGATTTCGTCCATGTGCAGGCCCGTGAGGGGCACCTCCGCGGTGGGAACCCACCAGAAATCCTCTTCTGCATCGTGGTAGAGGTTGTCGCGGAACTTGGGCAGCTGGCCCGAGGCGAAGACCACCCGCTCCCGCACCATGAAGGGCGGGTAGTGCTCCACATAGCCCTGACGGATGTGCAAATCGAGCATCCACTGGATGAGGGCCCGCTGCAGCCGCGCGCCCAGGCCCCGCAGCACATAGAAGCGGGAACCGCTCAGCTTCACCCCGCGCTCGAAGTCGATGATGCCCAACGCGGGCCCCAGTTCCCAGTGGGGCTTGGGGGTGAAGTCGTAAGTGGGAATTTCGCCCACGGTGCGCACCACCACATTGTCGTTTTCGTCCGCGCCCACGGGCACATCGTCGGCCGGCAAGTTGGGCAGCCAGGCCAGTTTCTCGTGCAGCTGGTCTTCCACCGCGCGCAGCTGCTGCTCCAGGTTCTTGAGGTCCTCGCCCAAAGCGCGCATGGCCGCGATGCGGGCCTGCCGCTCCTCAGGGTCCCGCAGGCGGGCAATTTCCTTCGAGACCCGGTTGCGCTCGGCCCGCAGGGCTTCCACCTGCTTGATGAGCTCGCGGCGCTGCGCGTCCAAAGCCAGCACTTCGTCCACCCGCGCGGGGTCTTCCCCCCGCTTGCGCAGGCCGGCTTTGACCCGTTCGGGTTCCCGACGAATGAGGTTGAGGTCCAGCATGAGAAGTCCTCCTCCTGAGCGTTACGGCTGGCGCACGAAATTCATGATGACCACATTGCGCTCGCAGTCGGCATAAGTGTCGAAGAAATAAGGCTCCGAAAGGGCATAGCCATTGGCATCGACCAGCTGCACATACACAGCCTGGGAAGAGGCCACCGCGGCCTGGCCCAGGGGAATTTCGTACCCGGCCGGGCCGAATTGGGTCGCCAGGCCGACCACGCCCAATTCCTGGATGGGTTGGCCGTTGAGCAGCCCCCGAGCCAGGACGAACACCCGCGGGTCCGGGGCGATGGGCGCGCCGTCGGCGTCCAGCACCTGACCGCCCACGCTCAGCCAGTTGCACCCAGCCTCGGGGTGGAACACCTGGCTGCTCTGGTAAGCCGGGTTGCCCGGCTGCAGCGCGAAGCGGGGCAGAGGCGTGGGGGTGGGCACGGGCGTCCCCGCGGTGGTGGGCGTGGCCGACACGGCCAAAGTGGGCGTCACCGTGGGGGGAATGGTGGCCGTGGGCGTTTGGGTGGGGGTGAAAGTGGGCGTGACCGTCGGGGTGTTGGTGGCCGTGGGGGTCCAGGGGGGCGGCAAAGTGGGGTAAGGCGGCAGTGTCGGGCTCGGCGGCGGGGCCAGGGTGGGCGGCAGCGTGGGCGGCGGCAGGGGGTTGAACGGCAGGTAGGGATTGAGCAAAAGCGCCGTGCACCCGCCGACGGTACACAAAGTGCCTACGAGGAACAAAGTCCCCAACAACCACAACAACGCGCTTTTGTCGCCTGTGGAGCGACGCCGGCGTTTCTTCTTCGCGGGGCGGTCCGCCATACCAACCTCCGAAACACGAGGCGGGCCGCGTCAAGGCTCCGCCGCTGGCAGCTGGTGGGGTTCCACCAGAATTTCCACCGTGGCTGCGGCCCGCTGCTGGGCCACGAAATCGCGCACGGCCTGGGCCTGCAGGCGCCGCAGGGCCCACGGCGCGTAAGGCCGGTCCTCGGTCTTGTCTTCCACGAAGACGATGAAGTAACCCCGGTCCGTGGCCACGATGGCGCTGTATTGCCCCGGCTCGAGGGCAAAGGCCGCGTCTTCCACCTCGGGCGCCCACAAAGCGCCCCGGGGGAACCAGCCCAAATCGCCC
>JALSPJ010000256.1 GCA_026985995.1 Anaerolineales bacterium | reverse complement strand
CATCGGCGTCATCGGCTCTCGCCGGCGCTGGCTGACCACGGTCCAGGCCCTGCGGGAGCGGGGCGTGTCCGACGAAGCCATCCAGCGGGTGCACGCGCCCATCGGCCTGGACATTGCCGCGGAGACCCCCGAGGAAATCGCGGTCAGCATCATGGCCGAAATCATCGCCGTGCGCCGCGGCGGACGACGGGAGCACGGCTTGCGCCGCGCGGCCCAGCTTCCCCGCCACGGCGAGCCGCCCCGGGCCGACCCCCACCAGCCGGCCTAAGCGATGGGCGCGCCCAGTTCACTTTCGCCGTCGGGGTGCAGCAGCACCACCCGGCCATCGGCCTGAATCGCGCCCAGCACCAGCACTTCCGACATGAAGGGTCCAATCTGCTTGGGCGGGAAGTTCACCACCGCCACCACCAGCCGCCCCACCAAGGCCTGGGGGTCCGGGTATTGGCTCACCAGCTGGGCCGAAGTCTTCTTCACGCCCAGGGGGCCGAAGTCAATCCATAGTTTATAGGCCGGCTTGCGGGCTTCGGGAAAAGTCTCGGCCCGCAGCACCTTTCCCACCCGCATATCGACTTTGGCGAAATCGTCCCAGGTGATGGTGGGCTTTGGGGTTTGGTTCATGGGGAACCCTCCGGTTGGACCGGGCCGGGCTCGGGCGGCAGGCCCAATTGCGCGCGCAGGGCCCGATAGTCGGCCGGGGTGTTGATGTTCCAGAACGCGCGTTGGGGGTCGAAGGCCTGCAGCTCGGCCGCGGGGAAGAGGCGCACCCGCAGCCCCCGGAACGCGGCCCGAATGGACGCCCGGGGCATGGCCAGCGCGGCTTCGAAGGCCGGCCGCGCGGTGGCCACCCGATACACCGCGTGCAGCGGCTGAATGTCGTGCGCGTCGCGGGGCAGGGCGATGTCGTATTGGGGGTGGGCGGCCAAGAATCCGGCCAGGTGCTGCAGCAAGTCGCCCCGCACGAAGGGCATGTCGCAGGCTACTGCGGCCAAAAACGGCGTGCGGGCCGCGGCCAGCGCGGTGGCAATGCCGCCCAAAGGCCCCCGCTCGGGGTAGGCATCGGCCAGCACCGGCGCGCCGGCCCAGGGATACGCGTCGGTGGTGCGGGCCACCACCAGCACCTGCGCGGCATAGGGCCGCACCCGGCGCACCACCCGCTGCAGCAGCCGCTCAGGGCCCACGGGCAGCGCGGCCTTGTCGCGCCCCATGCGCCGGGAATGCCCCCCGGCCAACACGGCCACGGTCAGGGTCGCTGGGGTCATGGCCCTATTTTACCCCGGGAGAAGAGGCCGAACCAGGCGGCCACAGGCCGAAAAGTGCGGCGATGCAGCGACGAAGGGCCGCGTTGGGCCAGGGCCTGACGGTGGGCCCGGGTGCCATAGCCTTTGTGTTGGGCAAAGGCATAGCCGGCAAACGCGGGGCTTACGGCCCGCATGTAGGCATCGCGGGCCACTTTGGCCAAAATCGACGCCGCGGCCACGCTGGCGATGCGCGCATCGGCTTTGGGCTGCACCGTTTGCGGCAGCGCCACCCCGGGCAGGGGCAGGTGGTCGATGATGAGATGCTCCACGGGCAGCGCCAGCCCCTGCAACGCGCGCTGCATGGCCCGCCGGGTGGCTTCCACGATGCCCACCGCGTCGATTTCCCGGGGCGCGGCCCAGCCCACGGCCCAGGCCGCGGCCGTGGCCCGAATGCGTCGCGCGCAGGCTTCCCGCTGGGCCGGCGCGAGGGCTTTGGAATCGCGCAAACACGGCAGGAACACGCCCGGCGCGGCGAAGACCACCGCGGCCGCGGTCACGGGCCCGGCCCAGGCGCCCCGCCCGGCTTCGTCCAACCCCGCCACCCAGCGCACCCCGCGCGCCCACAAGCTACGCTCCACGGCCCAGCTGGGGCGTTGCATCAGCCGCCCTCCCGAGGGAAGATGAGGGGGAGCAAGTAGGCCAGCCGCTCGGGCAAAATGCCGAACTCCCGGGGCAAGGTGTCGGGGTCCGCGGTGCGGGGCGCGGCTAAGGTGTCGAGCCAATAGGCGTGGAAGGGAAACCGCGGCCACAGGTTGTGCAGCCAAAACGCGGCCCACCGGGCCAGCAAGGGCGGCAGGGGCCACACGGGCCGGGGACGCCCCAGGTGCCGTTGCAGCATGGTCACCACCTCGGCCAGGGTCAGGTGTTCGGGCCCGCCAATCTCATACACCCGGCCCCAAAAGGCCGGTTCCTCCAGCACCACCAGCAGCGCGGCCACCAGGTCTTCGAGCCACAGGGGGTGCAGCAGGGTGGAACCGCCCCCCGGCAGCAGCAGAGGGAACCAGGCCGGCCAGGTACGCACCAGCCAGGCCAGGGGGGTGAGGAAGTGGTCCCGGGGCCCCACCACCGGCCCCACCCGCAGGATGGTGGTGGCGAAAGTGTTCTCGGGTCGGGTGAGGGCCTGCTCGGCCAGGCCTTTGGCCTTGAACACGGGATAGGCCGAGGTGGGGCTGGTTCCCAAAGGGCTGAGGTAAACCACCAGGCGCACGCGGCGGCCGCGGGCGGCCAAGGCCAGCTGCCGGGTGCCTTGCACATCCACGGGGTAAAGCGCGGCGGCCCGGGGGCCCCGGTGCGCGCCCGTGGCCAGGTGCACCACCGCGTCCACATGGGCCAGCGCAGTTTGCAGGCCGCTGCGGTCGTGCAAAGCGGCCAGGGCCAGCTCTACGGGGCGGCCTTTGGGCAGGGCCGGTTCGCGCACCCCAGGCCGCAGCAGCACCCGCACCGTGTGCCCGGCATCCACCAATGCGGCCACCAAACGGCGGCCAATGAACCCGGTCGCGCCGGTAACTAACACGCGCATCGTGCGGGCATTATACTATGCGTCGCGACCCGCGGCCATGAGGGGCGTATATCAAAAAGGGATATTCGTCCCGCTCGTGTCGCTCCTTTATGTCCCACTGAGGAGGTATCAGGATGAGAAGCGCGCGTTGGCTGCTTTTGGTCATGAGCATAATGGTCGTGGGGTTGGTCGCCTGCGCCGGGGGCCGGGGCGCCGCGACGACGCAGCCCGCGGCCGAAGCCCAGGCCACGGCGACCCAACCGGCGACAACGCCCACCGTCGCCCCCACCATACCCCCGGCCCAACCCACGGCGACCGCTTCACCCACGGCCGCCGCGGAAGGCGGTTCCCCCCACCCCGCGTTTTTGCCCCCCGACGCCAGCCTGCCCTGGGACGAACCTTTGCCCGCGCTGCACGGCGCGACCGACGACCGCGACGCGCTGGTGGCCGCGCTGGCCGTGCCCGAGTGGTATGGGCAACACACCTGGTGGCTCGGGGTGTGGCCCGAGGATTTTCCCGCCCTGCCCTGGCCCACGGAAGGCCCCTTGTGGGTGGTGGCCCTCAGCCAGATGCAGGTCGAGGCCCAGCAGCACTGGCAGGTGTACCTGGAAGGGCCCCAAAGCGAAAAGGCCCTGCGCCGGGCCTTCGAGCAGGCCTTTGAAGCCGCGGGCTGGAAGCGGCAATCCATGCCCGAAGCCGGGGGCTTCTTCGGCGCTTCGACCATGGCCCCCTGGTGCCACCCTGACGGGCCGTGGATTGTGACCCTCACCACCCTGCCGGTGAACGATGCCTACGCCATCGCCACCCTCAACCTCGACGAAAGCCCGCGCGGCTGTGAGGACCTGATGCCCGGCGCGGAACCGTGGACTTTATTGCCGCCCCTGGAAGCCCCCGACGAGGCTTTGGTGGAAGCCCAGGGCGGCAGCGCGGGCCCGGCTTCCGAGAGCCAGAGTGCGCGCATCCGCACGGCCCGGCCCTTGGACGAGATTGACGCCGCACTGAGCCAACAGCTGGAGGACCGGGGATGGCAGCGCCGCTGGCACGAGGCCATCGCCCATGAGGGCGAGCACTTCGCGGCCAGTGTGTGGAAGGGACAGGATGACCGGGGTCCCATCACCGTGGCCCTGCTGCTGTGGAAGCCCGCGGACGAGGAGCGCGTCATTCACGCCATTGCGCTGGCCTTCCGCGCGGACATGTTCGACGAACCGGCGGATTTTTGGGATGTGGTCATGCACCGCCCTCAGGTCACCATGGCGGGGGAGAGCCCGTTGCTGGTCCGCCGGACCTTGGTACTGGAGGCCGCGTTCAACAACATGTGGTCCAAACCCGCCGTCACCGCGGCGGATGCCAAAGCCCGCACGCAAGTGTGGGTCGCAGCCCGGCCCGATGGGTGGGAGCAGGTGGCCGCGGGCTTTCCTGAGCCCGATGCGTGGGTGCGGGTGCTGCAGCACGGCAGCGGCTGGGAGGCCAGCCTGCGCTGGCAGCGCCCCGTCGATGAGGTGCGGGAGCTGTTGCAGCAAAGTCTGACCCAGGCCGGTTGGTTGCAGGAACCCGACATCGGGCCCGGGCCCTTTTTTGGCTTTGCACCGCCTCAGCAGATCACCCGGGGCGAACATTTGAATTTCTGCGACCCCAACACCAACGCCATGCTTTGGCTGACCATCGGGCCGGACCCCGACGACACCCAAACCACCTGGGTGAACGCTTCTTTGAACCAAGAGATGCTATCGCCATGCACCGACGAAGGACCGGGCCCCGGCTTCATGCCGCTCCCGATGCAAGATGTGCAGCGCGTGGTGCCCACTGTGCGTCTGCCCGAGAGCACCTCGTGGTACGGCTTTGGCAAGGGCGCGTCCTTCGACGAGGGCCGCAATGCGTTGTTCCCCATCCCCAGCCCCTTGTGGCGTGATGCGCAGCCTTTGGACGCGGAAGTGGCCCACTTCAAGGCGCAAATGGAGGAGCAAGGCTGGGCCTTGCAGGCCGAGGCCAACGGTGAACGGCTGCACTGGAGCCAGTGGCAGCGCACCGACGACGAGGGCCAGACCTGGGGGCTGCGCATTTTCGTGGCCGCGCTGGACGACAAGGGCCTGTATTATGGCTCCATGGTGCTCAGCGGGCCGCCGGGCCTCGTGCCGACGATGCCGTAAGGGCGCGCCTCGGACCGATAAAATCACCCAGGGGCCCGGGGAGCACAGAGAAACGGGGAAATCCTCTTCTCCGTACCCTCTGTGCCCCGGTGTGAAATGCTCAAATCGGCGTTGTTGAGGCCATGGGCGTGCGCAAAAGAAAAGCCGGCATCCCTCGCGCCGGCGCAGGTATTGGGGGCCGGGGAGGCCAAACCCTCCCCGGCCTGGTTTTTTGTGGCCCTGGCGCATCGCTTTCGCCTGAGCGTCGGCCTTGCCCCCTGGCCGGCCTTCCTGGTCGGAAAACACAACGGCCCGCGGTTCCGCGCGCGGGCCGTTTCGGTCGGTTCCCCAAGGCTGCCGGGCAGGCCTCACGGCGGGCTGACGAATTGCAACGGGTCCACCTTGCCGTAGGATTCGTGGATGAGCTCGAAGTGGACATGCGGCCCGGTGGAGTTGCCCGTGCTGCCCATGGCGCCGATGACGCTGCCCTGGTACACTTCCTGGCCGCAGCCGGCGTAGATTTGGCTCATGTGCGCATAGAGGGATTGCCAGCCGTTGCCGTGGTCGATGACGACCACATAGCCGTAGCCATACGGGCTCCAGCCGGAATAGACCACCACGCCGTTGTCGGCGGCGAAGATGGGCTGGCCCACGCTGCCGGCGATGTCGATGGCCGGGTGCACGGAGGGGTTGTAGTAGGTGGTAATCCACGAAGTGGTGGTGGGCCAGATGAAGGTGTAGGTGCCGATGGGCCCGTAGCCGATGTCGCCGCAGGCGCCGGGGCCGCTCAAGAAGGAGCGGGTGATTTTGTCCCGGAAGACGGTAATGCGGGTCCAGTCGATGGATTTGAGGTTGTGCGCGGGGATGAACACCTGGGTGCCGGGCTCGATGGTCACCTCGCCCAGCGCGGCGGCCACAGGGTCAAAATCGTTGGCCGGGTGGTTGAGCACCTCCTCGGGCGTGGTGCCGAATTGCTCGGCCAGGTCCTTCAGGTTGTCGTCTTCGCCCCATTCGTAGACCACCCCATCGGCCGGGGGAATGAGCAACACCATACCCGGCTGCAGGGTGTGGGCATCGCCCTTGAGGGTGTCCACATTGGTCCAAAAGATGCTTTCGACTTTGAGGCCGAAGCGTTCGGCAATGGAGGAAAGGGTATCGCCGGGCTTGACTTCGTATTCCACCACCTTCATGCGCTGGCGGTTGGGCAATTCGGTTTTCATCTGTACCCGGCGGGTGATGCCCACGATGGGGGGCGTGCTGTCGGGGGGGAAGGGGGTCAGTCGCACGGGAAGCGGCGTGGGAGTGGCTTGCGTCGCGTTTTGGGCTGCGGCTTGCGCGGCGCCGGCGGGGTTGGCCGCGGGGGCCACGCCCCACTGCCGCCAGGCCAGGGCCAACATGAGCACCACGCTGAAAACCACCACATGGCTGCCCAAACGGGCCACCACATCGAAAAGCCCCCACTGCCCCAAGATGTCGCTCCAGGGGACCCGGGGGGTAGGCCAGACAAAGGGTTTTTCGGCCGAAGCGTCGGCGGGGTGTTCGTCGGTGAGGGGGTGCGGTTCCGGTGTGGGTGACGATGCGATGGAACCGTCTTGCTGGTTCATGGTTCATCTCCTCAGGCTGAGGCTCAGGCCATAAAATGCACCTTGCCCCGAACCGCCCTCATTATAGGGGCAACCCCCCGCCCTTGTCAAGCCATGCTCGGGAGCCCCTCTACGCCAGCCGGTCCGCGGCCCTTGACAAGCCGCGGTTTTTGGCGATAATTGGGGCCAACAGCCCACCTGCAACGGCGACGACGGAGGAAAGTAGGTCGGCCGAAGCCGCCAGAGAGGGGCGGGCAGGGGCTGCGACCCGCCCTCGGGGGAAGTCGACCGAAGTTCCCTCCCGAGCTGCCCGGGGGAACGGGCCGCTGGGGCCCCAGTAGTCCGGGCCGGTGCCTCACCGTTAGCCGAGGGCCCCATGCCGCCGCGGCGTGGGGGCAAAGGGGGTCGGGTGTACAACCCGGCCAAGAAGGGTGGTACCGCGGGTCCTCTCGTCCCTTCGGGATGGGAGGCCTTTTTTGTTGTTGGCATCCATCCCCTGTTGTGGGAGGTTCTCATGCTCGACGAACTGGAACGCCTTTATCGGCAAGCCCTGGCCGAACTAGAGGCCGTGACCGACGCGGACGCGCTGGCCGCGTGGCGGGTGCGGCATCTGGGTCGCAAAGCCCCCTTGCGCCAGGCCAAAGGCCGCATGCGCGAGGTTCCCCCCGAAGAACGGCCGCGGGTGGGGCGGCGCATCAACGAGCTCAACCAGGCCCTGGAACAGGCCTACGAGGCCAAGGCCGAGGCCCTGCGCCAGGCCGCGCTGGAACGGGCGCTGCACGAAGAGCGCCTGGATGTCACTCTGCCTGGTCGCCCCCGACCTTATGGCCGCCTGCACCCCACCACCCAAACCATTCGCGCCATCGTGCGCATCTTCCAAAGCATGGGGTTCCAGGTCTTCCAATCGCGCGAGGTGGAAACCGACGAGTACAACTTCCAGCTGCTCAACATTCCCCCGCACCATCCGGCGCGCGACATGCAGGACACCTTCTATGTGGCCACCCCCGGCGCGGAAGGCGACGAAACCCCGCCCGTGGTGCTGCGCACCCACACCTCGCCGGGGCAAATCCACGCCATGCGGGCCTACGCGGCCCAGAACCCCGACAACCCGCCGCCCATCCGGGTGGTGCTGCCCGGCATGGTCTTCCGCTACGAGCAAATCACCACCCGCTCCGAAATCCAGTTCACCCAGGTGGAAGGCCTGGCCGTGGGCCATCATATTGCCTTCAGCGACTTGAAGGGCACCCTCACCGAATGGGCCCGCCGCATGTTCGGCCGCCAGGTGCGCACCCGCTTCCGCCCGTCCTACTTCCCCTTCACCGAACCCAGCGTGGAGATGGATGTGGAATGCTTTTTGTGCGGCGGCAAGGGCTGCCCGGTGTGCAAATACACCGGCTGGCTGGAAGTGCTGGGCGCCGGCATGGTGCACCCCGTGGTGCTGCGCAACGGCGGCTATGACCCCCAACGCTACAGCGGCTTTGCCTTTGGCATGGGCCCCGAGCGTATCACCATGCTGCGCCACGGCATCCAAGACATCCGCCACTTCTGGCGCAATGATGCGCGCTTCCTGGAACAGTTCTGAGCCCACCCGGAGGTTGCCATGAAAGTGCCCGTTTCCTGGCTCAAGGATTATGTCGATATCCCCCTCACCGTGGAGGACCTGGCCCGCCTGCTCACCGGCCTGGGCCTGGAAGTGGAAGCCGTGCACTATGTGGGCCTGCCCATGCCCCCCGCCGACGCGCGCCTTGACTTCAAGGTCTCGGGCATCGGGTGGGAACCGGACAAAATCGTGGTGGCCGAAGTGCGCGAAGTCACCCCCCATCCCAACGCGGACCGGCTGGTGCTGGCCCGGGTCTTCGATGGGGAACGCGAGCATCAGGTGGTCACCGGCGCGCCCAATCTCTTCCCTTATAAAGGAAAAGGCCCCCTGGACCCGCCCCTCAAGGTGGCCTATGCCCGGGAGGGCGCGGTGCTCATGGACCCCTACAACCCCGGCGGCACCCTGCGCCTCAAACGGCGCAAAATTCGGGGCGTGGAATCCTACTCCATGGTGTGCTCTGAAAAAGAGCTGGGCATTTCCGACGAACACGAGGGCATCATCATCCTGGACCCCGACGCGCCCACGGGCATGCCCCTGGCCGCCTACATGGGCGACGCGGTGCTGGACCTGGCCATCACGCCCAACATGGCCCGCGCGCTGGGCATCATCGGCGTGGCCCGGGAAGTGGCCGCCGCACTGGGCGAACCCCTGCGCCTGCCCGACCCCGCAGTGGTCATGGAAGGCCCGCCCATCGAAGGCCGCGCCCAGGTGCGCATCACCGACCCCGACGCCAACCCCCGCTTCGCGGTGGGCCTCATCGAGGGCGTGCGCATCGGCCCCAGCCCCTACGAAGTGCAACGCCGCCTCAAACTGGCCGGTATGCGACCCATCAACAACATCGTCGACGCCACCAACTATGTCATGCTCGAGTGGGGCGAACCCCTGCACGCCTTCGATTACGACATTCTGGTGGAACGGGCCGGGGGCCAGGCCCCGACCATCATCACCCGGCGGGCCCAGCCCGGCGAGCGCCTGACGACTCTGGACGGTGAAACCCGCACCCTGCCCTCTTACGCCATTCTGGTCACCGACACCGCAGGGCCTCTTTCCATCGCCGGCGTGATGGGCGGCGCAGAAAGCGAAGTGCAGCCCACCACCCGCCGGGTGCTGCTGGAAGCCGCGGTGTGGGACCCGGTGACCATTCGCCGGGTGAGCAAGGCCCTCAAGCTCACCACCGAGGCCGCATATCGCTTCCAACGGGGCGTGCACCCCGCCTTGGTGCGGCCTGCGCTGCTGCGCGCGCTGGAGCTCATGCGGCAGTGGTCCGGCGGCGTGGTGGCCCAGGGCATCGTCGATGTCTACCCCAAGCCCCACCCCGACCCGGTCAACCGCTTACGCCCTGAGGACCTGCGCCGGCTGCTGGGGCTGGACCTGGACGCGGCCACCATTGCCGACCTGCTGCGCCGCTTAGAATTCCGCGT
This sequence comes from Anaerolineales bacterium, assembly GCA_026985995.1. Taxonomy (GTDB): domain Bacteria; phylum Chloroflexota; class Anaerolineae; order Anaerolineales; family DRMV01; genus JAADEN01. The sequence continues at coordinate 14,432 of JALSPJ010000256.1, read as the reverse complement.
CACCGTGCACGACGACGGTTCCCTGGAAGTGCAAACCCCGCCCCACCGCCTCGACATCGGCGAGGGCGTCATTGGCCTGGCCGACCTGGCCGAAGAAGTGGCCCGCCTTTACGGCTACGACCGCATCCCGGCCACCCGCCTGGCCGACGAACTGCCGCCCTACCTGGGCCTGGACCGACCCCAACGGGAAGACCGCCTGCGGGATGCCCTGGTCAACCTGGGCCTGCAAGAGGTCATTACCTACCGCCTCACCGCGCCCGAGCGCGAGGCCCGGGCCACGGCCCAGGGGGAACCCCGACCCGACGCAGCCTATGTGCGCCTGGTGAACCCCATTGCCCAGGACCGGCGGGTGCTGCGCCAGACCTTGCTGCCCAATTTGCTGGAAGTCGCGACGCGCAACGCGCGCTTCGTGCAGCGGCAGGCCCTGTTTGAGCTGGGGCCCGTGTTCCTGCCCCGGGAGGAAGGGCTGCTGCCCGACGAGCCCCAGCGCCTGGCCCTGCTGCTCACCGGCCCCCGGGAGGAACCCTTCTGGGCCGGCAGCGCGACCGAGGCCATGGATTTCTACGACCTCAAGGGGGTGGTCGAAGCCCTGGCCCGGGCCCTGCACCTGCCCGACCCCTTGCGCTTCGAGCCCGGCGAGCACCCTTCCATGCACCCGGGCAAGACCGCGCGGGTGTGGTTGGGGCAAACGCCCCTGGGTTACTTGGGCGAGCTGCATCCCCTGGTGCGGGAACGCTACGACCTGGGCCCCGGGGCCGTGCTGGTGGCCGAGCTCGACGCCTGCGCGTTGCGGGACGCGCTGCCCGAACGCTTCGCGCTGCGGCCCGTGCCCCAATTCCCGCCGGTCATCGAAGACCTGGCTTTCGTGGTCGACGAAACCGTGCCCGCGGCCGCGGTGGAAGCCGCCATTCGCGCCGGCGGCGGCGCGTATGTGGCCTCGGTCACCCTCTTCGATGTGTATCGGGGGCCCAACATCGGCGCGGGCCAGAAGAGCCTGGCCTATCGGGTGGCCTACCAGGCGCGCGACCGCACCCTCTCGGACAAAGACGCGGCCCGCATTCGCAAGAAAATCGTCAAGCGGGTGGCGCGCGAAGTGGGTGGCCAGCTGCGAGGCTGACCCGCCCCCGTCGATGGTAGAATGGGCCACGCCGCGCGGCGTGGCTCATCTTTTTGCCCGAGGTGGCTCATGGGCGAGACCGTCTTCCCCCGGGCCCGGTGGCGCTTGCTGTGGCAGCCCGAACCCCTGCCTGGCCCCTGGAACATGGCCGTGGACGAGGCCCTGCTGCAGGGCGTGATGGACGGCACTTCGCCGCCCACCCTGCGCCTGTATGCCTGGGCCCCGCCCGCGCTGTCGTTGGGCGTGCATCAGGCCTTCGCCGATGTAGACCCCGCGCGCCTCGCGGCCCGGGGCTGGGATGTGGTGCGCCGCCTGACCGGGGGCCGGGCCATTTTACACACCGACGAACTCACTTACGCAGTGGTCGCGCCCCCCGACGACCCCCGGGTGCAGGGCGATGTGCTGGCCGCGTATCAACGCCTTTCCCGCGCCCTGCTGTGGGCCCTGCGGCACTTAGGCGTACCCGCCACCTGGGAAACCCAGCGCGACGCATACCGCACCCAGGGGCAGCATCATCCCGTGTGTTTCCAGGTGCCTGCGGTGTACGAAATCACCGTGCAGGGCCGCAAGCTGGTGGGCAGCGCGCAGGCTCGCAAGCTGCGGGGCGTGCTGCAGCACGGCACCCTGCCCCTCACCGGCGACATCACCCGCATTGTCGACGCGCTGGCTTTTGCCGACGAAACGGCCCGCGCCCAGGCCCGGGCCAAACTGGCAGCCCGGGCCACCACCCTGCACGCGCTGCTGGGCCGCCCGGTTCCCTGGGAAGAAGCGGCCCGGGCCGTGGCCGAAGGGTTCCGCCAAACCCTGAACTTGGAGCTGGTGCCCGCGCGTCTCACCCCCCAGGAACGCCGACGGGCCCAGACCCTGTGGGAGACCAAATACGCCACCCGGGCCTGGACCCGTCGCCATTGAGGAACCCGCCCGGTCTCACGCCGGGTTCCACACCTGCCCCATCAGGGTCAAACTCACATCGAAGCGATAGCGGGTGCCCCGATGCCCGTCGGGGAATTCCTCGTACATGTGGGGCACACCATAGGCCGTGAGGCGCTGGCTGAGCTGCCGCGCGCCGTAGAGCAGGTTGTATTCGTCGTACAGGCCGCAATCCAGATACAGCAGGCGCAGCCCCCGCAGGGCCTTGAGGTGCGCGGCCACTAAGTTGAGGGGGTCGTGGGCCAGCCACTGGGCCCACACTTCGGGCCGCCGGGCTCCGGTTTCCAAATCGAAGGGCAAGTCGAAGCCCCAGGGGGCCAGGGGGTTGGGGGAATAGGCCGCGGCCATGGCCAGGGTGTTCAGCGTGGCGAAGAACAGGCCATCTTTGGGGCGGTAAGCGGCCGGGTCGGCCAGCAGGGCTTCGATGCCCTCGCGGCCCTTTTGCAAATAGAAGCGCAGCACCTTGGGGAAGTCGGGCTTGTAGGCCAGCTCAAAGTCTACATCGCCGGCGTGGTCGGCCACCAGGCCGAACACTTCGGGGTGGCGCATGCCCAGCACCAGCGCGCCGTAGCCGCCCGACGAGTGGCCCATGATGGCCCGGAAGGCCGGCTCGGGCCGGGTGCGGTAGTGGGCGTCGATGTAGGCCACCAGCTCCAGGATGTGGTCCTCGTAGCGCCCTGTAGCCGACGAGTTGAGATATTGGGAGCCGCCGTAACGGGTGCTGGCATCGGGCAGCACCGCGATGACCGGCGGCAGCGCGCCCTGGGCGATGAGCCGGTCCAGCCGCTGCTGGATGTTTTCGTCCCACAGGGAATCGTTGAGCAACCCCAGGCCCCGGCTGCCGAAGCCGGCCAGAATGTACACCGTGGGGTAGCGCCGTTGGGGTTCAGCGTCGTAGCCGGGGGGCAAATACATCGGCACCCGGCGGGTGACCGGGTCGCCCAAAGGGTTGCCTTCCAAAGCCTGACTGGTGAAGTGTTCGATGACAATGCGGGAATCTGCCATAGCCGACCTCCGTGGCCCCAATTTTACCCGCATTTTGGGCGCCGCGCGTGCCGCCGTCCAAAAAGACGGGCCGGGGTGGCTGCATGGTAAAATATCCGCAATTCCCCCGAAGCGTTCACCCCGAGCGCGTAGGCATCCGCGGCGCGGGGTGCATTCCCTTGTGCAGGAGGCCGCCATGCCCGCTTTGGTCACCGTGGAAGAAATGCGCGCCTTAGAACGGGAAGCCGACGCCCGAGGCTGGACCTACGCGCAAATGATGGAAGCCGCGGGCGCAGGCCTGGCTCAGGTCGTGGCCCGGGAATTCGCCATTTTGGACGCGCCCGGGGCCTTGGGCCTGGTGGGCAAAGGCAACAACGGCGGCGATACCTTGGTGGCCCTGGCCCATCTGGCCCAGCAGGGCTGGCAGGTGAGCGCCTATTTGACCCACCCCCGGCCCGAAGACCCTCTGGTGGAGCGGGTGCTCGCGGCCGGCGGGCGGGTGTGGCTGGCCCAGGACCCCGACACGCCGCCCCTGGAGGCCCTCATCGCCGAGCACCCGGTGTTGCTCGACGGCGTGCTGGGCACCGGCGTGCGCCTGCCGCTGCGGGGCGCACTGGCCGAACTGCTAACCCGGGCCAAAGCCGCGGTGCAACGCCACCGCCCAGCGGTGGTGGCCGTGGATGTGCCCTCGGGCATCGACTGCGACACCGGCCAGGCTGCCGAGCAGGTCCTGCCCGCGCACCTCACCGTGACCATGGCCGCGGTCAAAGTGGGCATGGTGCTGCCCCCCGCGCTGCCCCTGGTGGGCCGCATCGAAGTGGTCGACATCGGCCTGCCGCCGGACCTGCCCACCTGGGCCCAGGTGCGGCGCTTTGTGCCCGACGCGGCCGCGGTGCAGGCCGTGCTGCCCCCCCGTCCGGCCGACGCGCACAAGGGCACCTTCGGCACCGCGGTGGTGGCCGCGGGGTCCGTCAACTTCACCGGCGCGGCCTTGCTGGCCGGTGAGGCGGCCTATCGCAGCGGCGCGGGGCTGGTGACCTTGGCCGTGCCCTACCCGCTGCACGCGGCCCTGGCCGGGGCCCTGCCCGAAGCCACCTGGATTTTGCTGCCCGACGAGCTGGGCGTCATTGCCGCCCGCGCGGCCGAGGTGCTCACCCGCAACCTGGGCCGAGCCACCGCGCTGTTGGTGGGCCCCGGCTTCGGCCTGGAAGACACCACCGCGGAATTCCTGGCCCGCCTTTTGGGGGTGGAACCCGACACCCGACCGCGCGCCGGCTTTTTGGCCCGGCCCGAGGCCCCGCCGCAGGCCACGAAACCCGACCTGCCGCCTTTGGTGGTCGACGCGGACGGGCTCAAACTGCTGGCCCGCATCGACGATTGGCCCTGGCGCCTGCCCGGTCCCGCGGTGCTCACGCCCCACCCCGGCGAGATGGCGGTGCTCACCGGCCTGTCGGTGGCCGAAATCCAAAGCCAACGCTTGGCCGTGGCCGAAAAATACGCCCGCCAATGGGGCCATGTGGTGGTGCTCAAAGGCGCCGGCACCCTCATCGCCGCGCCCGACGGACGCACCGCGGCCATTCCCGTGGCCACGCCGGCCCTGGCCCGGGCCGGTACGGGCGATGTGCTGGCCGGCATCATCGTGGGCTTGCGGGCCCAGGGCGTCGACGCGTTCGAGGCCGCCTGGGCCGGCGCGTGGCTGCACGCCCAGGCCGGGCTCAAGGCCCTGGCCTTGCTGGGGCACTCGGCCGCGGTCCTGGCCGGGGATGTGCTGGCCGCGCTGCCCGATGTGTTGACCGATGTGGCCGGCGCATAACCTCCAAAGGAGAGCGCGACCATGCCCGCCTGGGCCCGACGCATCGGCCATCTCTGGGTGACGCGCCCCGTTTTGCTGTGGCTCACCGGCGGCGTGGCCCTTCTGGCCGGTCTGCAGGCCGGGGTGCTGTTCCGTCTGTGGCGGCTCAACAGCATGCAGTGGGCACCGCTGCTGCACTTTGGCGTTTTGCCCCCCAACCAACAGCTGTGGGCCCAACCTGCGCTGGCGCGCTGGCAAACCCTGAACATGGCGCTGTCGCTGCTTTTCGCCCTCTTTTGGGCCCTGGCGCTGGTGGCCTGGCATCAGGCGCTGGCGGCCCCCCAGCAGCCCTTGCGCTGGCGCGCGCTGCTGACCCGCCTGCCCAAAGCCTTGCTGCGGTTGTTGCTGGCTTATGGCCTGGGCCTGGTCGCGGTGGGGGTGCTCGTGCTCCCCGTGGGGTGCGGCTTGTTGAGCCTGACGCTGGTGGTGATGCTGGCCGCGTTGGCCGGTGGCGCCGCGGGATGGCTGGCGTTCATGAGCCTGTTGTTGGTCATGGCCGCGCTGGCGGTCGCCGTGCTGGTGGCCCAAATCCTGCTCATGCCCTGGTTGCTCACCGGCCTGCACGAAGAAGCCATCGTGCCGCCCCGCTGGGTGCAGCACTGGTGGGCCGTGGTGCGGCGTTTCTGGCCGCGTTTCGCCTTCGTGAGCCTGCTGCAGCTGCCCGCGCTGGCCTTCAGCCTGGCCGGTACCGCGGCGCTCATGGCCGCGGCCTGGGAGCGGGAGCTCTATGGCTGGAGCCTGCCCGCCGGCGCTTTGCTGGCCGTGGGGGTGGTGCTCTTTGGGCTGAGCAGCCTGGCCGGCATGGGCCTGCTGGGGGCGTGGGTCGCGGCCTATGTCGATGCCCGAGGCCGGCTGCCGGCGTCGGTTCCCCCGAACCCACCCATGGAGGCCGCGGCATGAGCTGGCAAGACGCCTGGCAAACCCTGTGGCGCGGCAACGCCTGGCCGCGCGCCTGGGCCGCGACGATGGCCCTGCTGGCCATGGCCCGCAGCGCGCTGGGCCTCTACCAGGCGCAGGTGCTGTTCGCCTGGGCCCGGGGCCATGGGCCGTGGAGCTTCGCTCCCCAGGTGGTGGGGCGGCTCGTCGGCGGAACACAACTGGCCCAGTGGGCCCTGGCCGGGCTCACCGCCGCGGCCCTGGCCTGGCTCTATGCCCGTTTGGCGCGGCAAGACCCGCATCTGGCGCACCGCTGGCCCGCCGGGGGCCGGGGCTGGCTGGTGGCTTTTCTGCGTCTGGTGGTGGCGTGGGTGGCCTTCTCGGTCGCGCTCTGGCTGGGGGCCGCGTTCGTTGTGCCGCCCCTGGCCCTGGGGTCCCTGGTGCTCATGTCGTGCGGGTTGTGGCCTTTTCTCGTCTTCGCCCTGGCTTTGTGGGCCGTATGGTGGCTCATGCCCTGGGGGGTCAACTTCTTCCTGGCCGCGGTGCTGGAGCATCCGGCCTCCCCGGCCACGGTCGTTAAACGCTGGTGGGCCATCACCCGGGCCTGGGCCGAGGATGTGTTCCGCCCCCTGGCCTCGTATAGTTTGCTGTGGATTTTGATTTGGGCTTTGCCCCGCGTGATTGGCGGCCTACTTTACCTGGACCTGGTGCGTGCGCCGGCCGCAACGCAAACCCTGCCCTGGTGGTGGTGGCCGGTGGGCGTGGGCACCGCGGGCATGGCCGCGGCCGGGTTGGCGTATGTGCACCTGGGCTGGGCCCTGGCCTATCTGGCCGCCCGCCGCGCCGGTGCTTCGGTATCCGCCCCCTGGCCGCCTGTAGGAGGTGTTTGATGAGCAGTGATGTTTTCTGGAACCGCTGGTGGACCTTGCTGCGGCATCAACGCGCGCTGTGGCTGCTGGCGTTGGTGCGGCAGGTGCCCGGGTTGTTGATGGCCTTGCTTTTCGTGCCTTTTGTCTTTGCCATGCCGGCTTTGGATGTGCTGAACTCGCCCGAGGCCCTCGAGGCCTGGGTGGCGCAAAACTTAGACACGCTGTTGGGCGCTTCGCTGGCCCTGACCTGCCTGGCCCTTGTCGTCGGGCTGGCGGCTTTCGTGCTGGCTGCGTGGAGCCGGGCCGGCATGTTTGGCCTGGTGCGTCGGGTGTGGGGGGAAGAAACCCGACCCGTGCCCTGGCGCGAAGCCACCCAGGGCCTGTTAGGGCCCACGCTGCGCTTGCTGGGCCTGAAGCTTCTCGGCTTGTTCGTGCTGGTGGGCGTGCCGTTGGCGCTCCTGTTCGGCGGTTTGAGCCTCACCATCGACAACGACGACCCGGGGCCCTTCCTGGCCGTGTTTTTGGGCGGGTTGTGCCTCTATGGGCTGGCCGCGCTGGTTTTGTGGCCCTGGTGGCAGGGCCTGCGGGTGGCCTTGGCGGTGGAACACCCCGCGCCGCTGGGCGAGACCCTGCGGGCCTATTGGGAAACCATGCGCCGGGGCTGGCTGGGCATGTATGCCATGGTGTTGGTGCAGGTGGGCGTGGCCCTGGCCCTGGGCCTCATGGTGCAAATCGTGGCCGCGCCCCTCAATTTTCTGAGCATGTCCATCCCCGAGGAAGGCGATGCCTTCTGGGTCCTGAGCGGCCTGGTCGGGGTGGTGTTGGCGCTGCTGCAGGTCGGGGTGCGCTTTTTGCAAGACCTGGTCATGGACACCGGCTGGGCCGCGCTCTACACCCACTATCGTTTTGGGGAACCGGCGTCGGCCGCGGCCGCGGATTGGACGCCCGCGGCGGCCCCGGGGCCGGAGGTCGGTTCCCCCGGGCCGGGGGTGGACGACGAGGCCACGGACCCGGGCGACGACCTCACCGCCTTCCCTCCGCCCCCACCGCCGCCCCCGCCGTCGCCTCCCAGCCCGGCCGCATGACGGTTCCCCCTGAGCCGAGGCGCGCATGAGCGACACAGCCCCCCTCGCCTCCACCGACGCGCTGGACCCCGACGCGCTGGCCTGGCTGCAGCGCAGCCATGTGTTCCACGGCCAGCCCGAAGCCGCGGCAGCGTTCCTGCGCCGGGCCCGGCTGGTTACCGCCGCGCCGGGGGACTGGCTCATCGAATACACGGACCCAAACCCGCCCTTTGTGCTGCTCAAGAAGGGCCGGGCCGAGGTGTTCACCTACCTGGGGGGGCAGCCCGCGCTGCTGGGCATCATCGGCGGGCAGGACCATGTGGGTGAGGAGGCGGTGTTGGCTCATGCCCGCTCGCCCATTTCGGTGCGTGCCTTGCGGCCAACGGCGTATTACCGCCTCGAGGGGGGCGACTTGCTGCGGTTGTTGGCCCAATATCCCGAGGTGGCCCGCCGCCTCATGCTCACGGCCGAAAGCCATCGTCGGGCTCGGGAGCAGCGCCCCCCCTGGCTTCCGGCCCGCGAGTGGGTGTTGGTGTTCGTCTACCGCCACTGGTGGGTGCTGTTTTGGCGCTGGCTCATGGTGGCCGTGGTGGGCCTGGGGCTGCTGGGGCTGCTGCTGACGGCCGCGACGCTGACCGATTTCGCCGGTTTTGGCTATTTGGCCGGGTTGGCCCTGCTGGCCACCTTGGGGGTGGGCTACTGGGTGTGGGTGGAATGGCGCAACGACTACTATCTGGTCACCACCCAGCGGGCCAGCAGCGTCAATCGCATCTTCCCGGTGCACTACAGCCGCCACGAGGTGCCCATCAGCATGATTAACGCCGCGGAGGTGGAAACGGGCTTTTGGGGTCGGCGCTTCGATTTTGGCGATGTGATTGCCCGGACCTGGGCCGAGCCGCCGTTGGTCTTCGTCACCGCGCCGGCGCCCGAAGTCATCGGCGGGGTGCTCAACGAGCTGGTGCAGCGCACCCGGGCCGAGCGCGAGCACATGGAAGAGCAGACCATCCAAAATCGCCTGCGTGAGCGCTTAGGCCTGCCCGTGGAAGAGGAACCCGAGGCCCCGCCCGAGGCCCGGCCCCTGGCCCGAGCGCCGACCGGCCCGGTGCGGCGCTTCGTGCAAAAGACTTACGACCTGCTTTTTCACGCCCGCCGCGAGCAGGGCGGTGTCATCACTTATTACAAGCATCCCATCTTCCTCATCACTCGCGTCGCACCACCCAGCGTGGTGGTCGCCGTCACCTGGGCCTTCTTCTTCTGGCACCGCTTTCGCGGCTGGACCTGGCCCTCGCCCCAGGCCCTCCTCACCCTGGTCTTTCTGGTCAACCTGGTGGCTTTTTTGGCCATCGTCTATCAGGTGTGGGACTGGGCCAACGACATTTATCAGCTGACCGACACCCAAATCCTCGACATCAAGGCCATTCCCTTCGGCCCCAAGCAGCGCAAAGTCGCGCCCCTGGACAAAGTGGTCAGCGTCGATTTCGAGCGCCCCAGTTTCTGGGCCCAGGTGTTCAATTACGGCCGGGTGACCATTCAAACCGGGCCTGAGGAGCCGTTGATTTTCGAGCGGGTGGCCTCGCCCGACCAGGTGCAGCAAGACCTCTTCCTGCGCATGGAGGCTTTGCGCCGCCGCCGTGAGGAAGAGGAATGGTTGCGCCAGCAAGAGCGGTTCATCGATTGGCTGGCCGCGTATCACGGCCTGGTGCACACGGCCCAGGCACCCCCCGCGGAGGAACCCTCGGCCCCGCGGCTGCCGCCTTTGGCCGAAGAAGCGCCGCCTGAGGAACCCGGTCCGACCTGGGAAGAGGCCCTGGGCTTCGACTACGACCCCTGGGTCACGCCGCCGGGCATTCACCCCGAAGACGAAGAAGAAGGCGACGAGGATTTGTGGGCCGACGAGGCGTAGCCGCCCGGGCTGCCGCGATGGCTATGCGCGCAGCATCAGCCACGCCACGCGCAGCAGCACCAGGCCAAAACCCCCGGCCCAGGCCCACAGGTGCGCCTGCCACCCGCGGGGGCATGGCGCGGGGGAAGGCGCGGGGGACCGGGTGACCACCACGGCCACCAGCCAGCTCAGCGCCAGCAGGGCCGCGCCGCCATGGGCCACCCAGGGCAGCGGCAGGCCCGAAAGGGGCACCAGCCGCACATTGCCGGCCAGCACCCACAGGCTGAGCCACGCGCCATAAGCCGCCACGGCCAGGCCCAAACGCCGGGGCCAACCCCGCAACCAGCAGCAGGCGCGCCAGCCCAGGCCCAGCCATACCGCGGCTTCCAGCCCCACCACGAAGGCCGCACCCACCCAGCCGGTTTCCTCGCCCCAGGCCACGAACACGAAATCGGTGGCGCTCAGGGGAACCCGCTGGGGTTGGCCTGCGCCCATGCCGGTTCCCCACCAGCCGCCTTGCTGCAAGGCCCGCTCCGCGGCCAGCACCTGATAGCCCGCGGCCTGAGGGGCGGTTTCGGGCCGCAGCCAGGCGGTCCAGCGTTGGGCCACCCGGGGTACATGGGCCACCAGCCAGGGCGTCAGGGCCAGGGCCAGGACCGCGGTCAGGGTCCACACGCGCAGTCGGCCGCTTTCCGCGCTGTGCACGGTGAGGGCCACCAGCAGCACCAGCCCGGCCGCGCCCCAATCGCCCTGCACCACCAGCAGCCCGGCCAGGCCCAGGGCCAGCGCCCAACCCCGGGCCGACAATCCCCGGCCGGTCGCGGCTTCGCGGGCGGCCGCGCCGGCCCACACGGCCTTCACCCCTTCCCCCGGGGGCAGGAACCAGGGCCCCAAAGGCAGCCACAGGCGGCCGCCCAGCCCCGCGGGGTGCACCCCCCAGCGCAGGGTGAGCCCCACACCGGCGGCGAAAAAAGCCAACAGGGCCTGCCAGCCCCGGCCCCGGGCCCAGGGCCCGCCCCGGGCCCACCAGAGGGCCGCCATGAGGGCCACGGCCCCCACCCACACTCCGGCCTGCCGCCAGCCCAGCGCGGGGTGCAGGCGAGTTTGCACCAGCAGGCCCACGCCGCTCAAGAGGGCCAGCGCGGCCAGGGGGCCATGCCACAAGGGCGCCACCCAGCGCCGCGCGGCCGCGTACAGGGCCGCCAGCCCAACCAGCCACACCGTCAGCACACCTGCCACATGGGGGCAACGCGTCGGCAGATGCGCGCATAGGGCCCCGGCCCACCCGGCCAGGGCCCCCAAGGCCAGCCCTCCCCAGCGCCCGATGCCGGGACGCTCAGGAGCCGCTGATGAGGTCCTTGAACAGCTCACCGCCAAACCCGGCCATGCCGCGCGTTTCGCCGGCACCCCTGCGATGCCGCGCCACGGCCAAAATGCGGTCGGCCAGGCGGGCCAGGGGCAGGCTTTGCAGGTAGACCTTGCCCGGCCCGCGCAGGGTGGCCAAGAACAACCCCTCGCCCCCGAAGAGGATGTTCTTGAAGCCCTTGACGAACTGGATGTCGTAGTCGACGGTGGGGGCAAAGCCCACGATGCAGCCGGTGTCGACCCGAATGGCTTCCCCGGCCGCGAGGTCGCGCTCTACGATGGTGCCCCCGGCGTTGAAGAAAACCGGCCCTCGGCCCTCGAAGCGTTGCAAAATGAAGCCCTCGCCGCCGAAGAGCCCCGCGCCAAAGCGGCGGGTGAAGGCGATGCTGATATCGACCTGCGCGCCGGCCACCAAAAAGGACGACCGCTGGGCCAGGAACGCGCCGCCCACCTGGGCCAGGTCCAGGGCCACGATTTTGCCGGGGAACGCGGCCGCGAAGGCCACCACCAGGGGGCGTTGGGTGGGGTTGCTGAAGTGGGTGACGAAGAAGCTCTCGCCGGCCAACATGCGCTTGAGGCCCTTGAGGAGCCCGCCGCCGGTGGTGGTTTCCATGTGCACATCCGCGTCCATGTAGGCCATGGCGCCGGTTTCCGATTGCACCGTTTCGCCGGGCGCGAGCTGAATTTCCACCAGCTGGATATCGTCGCCCAGAATGCGGTAGCGCATGATGGCCTCCTATGGGCGGGTGGCTTCAAGCCGGTTCGGTGTAGGCCAGGGCAATCCAGCGGTTGTCGCCAATGCGCCCCCACTCCAGGCCGTCGCCCGAGCGCTTTTCGTACACGGTGACCACATCGCCCTGGCGCACCAGGCCCACGGTGTCGTAGCTCAGGCCGGGGCCCGAGCGCACCCGCAGCAGCCACACGGTCACCCGCCGTTGCTCCGGCTCGGGGGGCTGCTCGTCGGTGGCGGCGGCAAAGCCCAACATGCGCTCCAAGCGATTTTGTCGCCACCAGGTGGCTTCGGGCAGGTCCATGTTGGCCAGCGCGAACAACTCGCGCAACGAGCCGTTGAACCAATCCAGGTCGATGCGCTGCGAGGCCACGCCAAACTTGGGCCCCGGCCCCTGGTCGGAATATTGCCAGAACAGCCAGCTATCCCAGCCCTGGGGCAAATAAGGTTGGGGTACGCCGTAGTTGGCCACCCACAAGGGCCAGGTGCGCGGGGGCGGGCCCATGGGGTCCGTCACGCCTTTGGAAGTGTAGAGGATGGGTTCCCGTCCGACCCGCGCCTGCAGCCGGTCCATGAAGGCCTGCACCTGGGCCCAGGTCACGCCCGAGACTTCCAAGTCCAGCACCGGCGGCAGTTCGCCGGGGTCGTCGGTGCCCAGCAGGGTATCGGCAAAGTGGTCGGCCTGGGCGATGGGGTCCTGTCCGTTGCGGAAGAAGTGATACGCGCCCCGCAGCACCAGGCCCCGGCTGTTGGCCCAGTTGGTGGCGAAGGTGCTGTCGACCCCGCCGTTGCCTTCGGTGGCCTTGATGAAGGCGAACCACGCGCCGGCCTGCGCGGTCTTGAGCCAGTTGATGCGGCCCTGCCAGCCGCTCACATCCACGCCCAACACGCGGCCCATGGCTCACCCCCTCACTTTGGGGAAGCGGGCGTCGATGAGGTCGTACACCCCGCTGGCCGTGAGGCCCAAGGCCAGGCCGAAGATGGCGGTGTCGAACCAGCCGGCGAAAGTCTCGGGCTGCCCGCCTTGGGCAATTTGATAGGCCACGCCGATGACCACGCCCAGCACCATGCTGAGCGCGGTGAGGGCCTTGCCTTTGAGGCCCAACTTCTTGGAAAATTCCACCAAACCCATGATGAGGGTGACCAGAGGAATGCCGTTGGCCAGAATGTCGCTCATGATGCAACCTCCCAGGGGGAACAAAAACGGCAGAAGGAACGCTCGCGCGCCGCGCGGTGACGGTTTCATTATAGCAGAGGCCCGCCGGATTGGTATACTTATTCCACCCCTAACGCCGAGGTGTGCCCATGTTGCCCAGTTTTCGCGAGCGTCAGCACGAATTTTTGCAGCGTTTGCTGCACGATATGCTGCAAGAGCTGGACCTGCCCAGCCTGTTGCGCCAGGTGCTGCGCTTCGCGGCGACTATTTTGGCCGGGCGGGCCGGGGTGGTGGTCTTGCGCGACCCCCAACACGGCTGGCGTCTGGTCGCGGCCTACGGCCTGCCCGAACATTTGACCCGCACCTTGGACGGCCTGGTGCGCGATGTGCCCCTGCACCAGGACCCGATTGCCTGGGAATACCCTGAAATTCGCCGCCGGTTGGAATGGCTGACTTATGTGAGTTCCTTAGGCCTGAAGCAAGGGGTGGGCCTGCCGTTGCTCACCCAGGACCAGCTTTTGGGCGTGCTGTTCGTCTACCGCAATTACCCCGCGCATTTCACCGAAGACGATTTGCGCCGGCTGCAGCTTTTCGCCGACCAGGCGGCTATCGCGGTGCGCAATGCGTGGCTGTATACTCAGCTGCGCCATGAGAAGCAACGCCTGGACGCGCTGCTGGACGCGGTGGCCGATGGCATTTTGATTTTGGCCCCCGACCTGACCATCGCCCGGTTGAACCCGGCCTTCGCCCGCCTTTATGGCGCGGCCCTGGAAGACCTGCAGGACCGGCCCCACGAGGAAGTGGTGCGCTGGGCCCGGCTGGAACGCGGCCGCCCCCTGGAGCAGGCCATGGCCCAGGGCTGGCCGGCTTCCCCCACCGATGTGCTGGATGTGCAGGGCGACCTGGAGCGCCCCGGCCAAACGCCCTTGCCGGTGCACATCCGCTATTCCCCCCTTTTCGCCGATGACGGCCAAACCCTGCTCAACATCATCGCCAGCGTGCGCGATATGACGGCTTTCCGGGAGGCTGAAAAGCTCAAGTCCACTTTCATTTCCACCATCAGCCACGAGCTCAAAACGCCCATCGCGCTCATCAAAGGCTATGTGAGCACCCTGCGCCGGCCCGATGTGCAGTGGGAACCCGACATGGTGCAGGAGAGCCTGGCCATCATCGAAGAAGAAGCCGACCGCCTGGCCCGCCTGGTGCAGGACCTGCTGGAAGCCTCCCGGCTGCAGAGCGGCGGCCTGCGCCTGCATCGCACCTGGGTGGACCTGCCCGCGCTGGCCGAGCGGGTGGCCCGCCGCTTCGCGCCGCAAAACCAGGGCCATCGGGTGCGGCTGGACTTTCCCGCCGACTTTCCCTTAGTGTGGGCCGATGAGGGGCGCCTGGAGCAGGTGCTGCGCAATTTGCTGGCCAACGCGTTCAAGTACGCGCCCGAAGGCACCGAAATCGTGGTGCGGGGTGAGGCGCGGCCCCACGAGGTGGTGCTGTGCGTGCGGGACCAGGGGCCGGGCATTCCCCCCGAGGACCAGCCCCATGTGTTCGACCCCTTCTACCGCAGCCGGGCCACGGCCAGCAAAGTGCCCGGCACCGGGCTGGGGCTTTTC
>JALSPJ010000255.1 GCA_026985995.1 Anaerolineales bacterium | reverse complement strand
CACAAAATCACGCACGGCCTGGGCCTGCAGGCGCCGCAGGGCCCATGGCGCGTAAGGCCGGTCCTCGGTCTTGTCTTCCACGAAGACGATGAAGTAACCCCGGTCCGTGGCCACGATGGCGCTGTATTGCCCCGGCTCGAGGGCAAAGGCCGCGTCTTCCACCTCGGGCACCCACAAAGCGCCCCGGGGGAACCAGCCCAAATCGCCCAAGCCGCCGGGGTGATATTGGCGCACCAGGGCCAAAAATTCATTCCCGGCCTGCAGATATTGTAACACGGCCTCGGCTTCGGCCTGGGTGGGCACCTGGATGACTCGGGCCTTGACTTGGGGGCCGTGGGTGGGCACTTCCGCGGCAATGGCATCCCGCATGCGGGCCGCGGCCATGGCCTGAGCCAGGGCCCGGCGATAGGCCTCGGGAGTGTAGCCCAGGCCTTGCAGGTAAGCCTGCCAGGCTTCGGGACCTCCGCGAGCGGCCTGCAATGCTTCCCAGCGGGCCTGCACTTCGGCCTCGTTGGGGAAGAGCCCGCGCTGCTGCGCGGCCTGGGCCAGCAATGCGCGCTCGATGAGCATTTCCAGGGCCTGTTGGGCGGCCTGCTCGGGGGGCAGCTGCAGGCCCAAATCCTGCGCGGCCTGCTGGGCGCGACGGGTTTCGGCCTCCCACTCGGCCACCAAAATGGCCTGGCCGTTGACACGGGCGGCCACGGGGGGCGGCGTAGGCGAAGGGGAAGCCGTGGCCGTGGGTCGCGGCGCGGGGGTCAGCGTGACCACCCGCACGCGCGGGGCCGTGGGGCTGGGCGCGCCGGCCGCGCGGCCACACCCCGTCAGCAACCCCACGGCCAACAGTCCAACCAGGGCCCAACGCAGGCCAACGCCCGCTCTCAGGCGCATGTCAGGGCCTCGAGGTGGGGCGTTCGGTCACCGTCACCGGAATGTCCAGGCGCTCGCCATCCCGCAGCACGGTGAGGGTGACGGTGTCGCCGGGTTTGACTTTGGTGGTCAAATAGCCAATGAGGTCGCCGAAGTGACGCACCGGCTGACCATCGATGGCCACAATCAAATCGCCGCCGGGGGGCACGGTGTGGGCATCGCCATCCGCGGGGGTTTGTGCGCCCCGAATGCCGGCCTGGGCCGCGGGGCTACCGGGCACCACTTCCACCACATACACGCCCCAGCTTTGGGGCAGGTTGAGGCGCTCGATGGCCGTCAAAGGCAAATCGTCCAGGGCCGAAATGCCCAAGTAGGGGTAATCATACCGGCCCTGGGTGATGAGCACGGGAACCACCTGGCGCACCAGGTTGCTGGAGACCGCGAACCCGATGCCGGCGTTGGTCGGTTCCCCCACCACCACGCCGCCGGTGCGGATGGACTGATTGACGCCCACCACTTCGCCCCGCAGGTTGAGCAGCGGGCCGCCCGAGTTGCCGGGGTTGATGGCCGCATCGGTCTGGATGACATCACCCATGGCGAAGTAGCCGCCCTGCTCTCCGGCCTGTTGCAGCGAGCGCAGGCTGCGGCCCAGCGCGGAGACCACGCCCCAGGTCATGGTTTGGTCCAGGCCAAAGGGGTTGCCGATGGCCACCACAATGTCGCCCACCTGCAGCTGGTCCGAATCGCCTAAGGGCAGGGGGTGAAGCTTATCCGCGGGCACATCGACCTTGATGACGGCCAGGTCGCCGCCGGGGTCGGTGCCCACCACCTGGGCCCACACTTTGGTACCGTCGGCGAAGGTCACTTCCAGCTTTTCTGCGCCCTGCACCACATGGAAATTGGTGACGATGTGGCCCTGTTTGTCATACACAAAGCCCGAGCCCTGCCCATCGGGGAAGTCGCCCCGGCTGTCGGGGCCGTAGACCCGAATGGAGACCACGCCGGGCGCGCTCTCGCGATAGATGCGGGTGAGGGTGGCCTCCAGGTCGTTGGTCACGGCCTGGGGCGCGGCGGTGTGCGCCGGCCCGGGGGCCGGGTTTTGAGGAACCGGGCCCACGGCCTCGGTCGCGGGTTGGGTTCCCTGGTTTTGGGAAAGCAACGCGGCTCCGGGGCCCAAAAGCAGGCCCGTGGCGCTGCAGCCCAGGGCCAACACGGCCAGCAAGACCAGCACCCAACGCCAAAAGGCTTTGCCGTTCATACGAACCTCCATAAACGGGCCACGCCGCGCGCGGGGCCGCGCGCGGCGGCCGAAATGACGAAATTAGCCCGACGCCCGACGCAAGCGGGCCAGCTCCTGGAACAGCTCCCGCTCCCGGGGGCTGAGGTCTTTGGGCACCAGCACTTTGGCCCGCACATACAAATCACCGTGCTGCTGGGGGTTGCGCAGTTTGGGCATGCCCCGCCCCCGCAGGCGGAAGGTTTGGCCGCACTGGGTGCCGGGCGGGATTTTGAGGAAGACCTCGCCCGTGAGGGTGGGCACTTTGACCTCGCCGCCCAGGACGGCGGTGTATAGGTCCACCGGCGCTTCGGTGTAGAGGTCGTCGCCCTGACGCTCGAAGCGGGGGTCGGGTGCGACCTGCACCACCAAGTACAAATCCGCGAAGTCGCCGCCGTCGAGGGGGATGGCGCGGCGCAGCCGCACCTTGGTGCCCGTGCGCGCGCCGGGGGGGATTTTGACCTCCAGGCGGCGGCCGTTGATTTCCAGGTGGCGGGTGGTGCCGTGGTAGGCCTCGTGCAGGCTGATGGTGATGGGGTGCTCATAGCGCGGGGGGGCGGTGGGGCGCTGGCGGGCCGTGGTGCGCGGGCCGGTCGAAGGGCCGAAGTCGAAATCCACGCCGCCCCGCGGCCCGCCGGTTCCCCCAAAGCCAAACAGGGTGCGGAAAAAGTCGGAAAAACCGCCCACGCCCCCCAGCAGGTCGTCTAAGTCGCGGAATTCCACCCGCACGCCGCCGGGCTGGGCGCCGGCGAACTGGCTCCAGTCGAAGCCCCCCGCGCCGCCCATGCGCTGCCAGCGTTCGTATTGCTGGCGCATCTGGTCGTATTTGGCCCGCTTTTCCGGGTCGCTCAGCACCTGATAGGCTTCGTTGATTTCTTTGAACTTCTCTTCGGCTTCTTTGTCGCCCGGGTTGCGGTCGGGGTGATATTTCAGGGCCAGTTTGCGGTAGGCGCGTTTGATTTCGTCGGTGGTGGCGTCGGGTTCCAGCCCCAGAATTTTGTAATAATCCTTGAATTCCATAATGCCCTCACCTCATCCCTGGAATCAATGGGGCCCCGTGGGGCCCGGGGCGCACCATTTGGCGAGATGGCCGTCCCTTGTCTGATTGTAGAAGGCGGTGCGGGCGGCGTCAAGCACCCGCGAAGGGTTCTTACACGATTCTAACACGCAACGCCCCCGGGCGAGGGGAACCCGGGGGCGCTGGGATGAGGAGGGCGCAAGGGGCACATTAGCCGCGCGCGGCCGCGAACCGGCGGGCTACTTCCTCCCAATTCACCACATGCCACCAGGCGGCAATGTAGGCCGGCCGGCGGTTTTGATAGCGCAGGTAGTAGGCGTGTTCCCACACATCGAGACCCAGAATGGGCGTGCCCACGAAGTCGGAGACGCCGCGCATGAGGGGGTTGTCCTGGTTGGGCGTGCTGCCGACGGCCAGGCCGCCGTCGTCGGTGACCACCAGCCAGGCCCAGCCCGAGCCAAAGCGGGTCTTGGCCGCGGTTTCGAATTGGGCCTTGAAGGCGTCGAAGCTGCCGAACGCGGCGTCGATGGCGGCGCGCAGGTCTCCCTGGGGTTCGCCGCCGCCGTTGGGGCTCATGATGGTCCAAAACAGGCTGTGGTTGTAGTAACCGCCGCCGTTGTTGCGCACCGCGGTGCGAATGTCCTCGGGCAAGGCGTTCAGATTGGCCAGAATGTCCTCGATGGTCTTGCCTTCCCATTCGGGGTGTTTGCTCAGCGCGACGTTGAGCTTGTTGGTATAACCGGCGTGGTGCTTGGTGTGATGGATGAACATGGTGCAGGTGTCGATGTAGGGTTCCAAAGCGTCGTAACCGTAAGGCAGGTCGGGCAGTTGAAAGGTCATGGGAGTTCCCTCCTGAGAAGTGGCTGGTCGAATGCGACGGAAGGAATTATAGCCGGAAGCGCGCCGGCGGTCAAGGTTGGATAGATTTTTTTGAGAAAAATCTATTCTTTTTGGGGAACCCGACAGGCGACGCGCGCCGCGGCTGCCTACACACGACCCGGCCAAAAGGTTGACGCTGCGACGCAAAAGGCGGCCACGGAAACCTTGACCCATACGCCGCGGTCGGGTATCATGCTTCCGGGAGAATTTCCCCTTACAGGTGCATCCCATGACCAACCGCGTCCTCCAGGCGTCCGTCCCGACCCCTTGCCGGGCCTCCCGGCCCTGAGTAAACCCGCTTCCACCGCGCGGCGACGGGCGCCCTCGTCTTACGGAGGGCGCTTTGTCGTTTAACCCACAGTGCGTGCGCAAGGAGGTGTTCCCCATGTCATCGGCCATTGTGGTGCGCAACCTGCACAAGATTTACCGCAGCCCACAACGGGAGCCCGGCCTGCGGGCCGCGCTACGCCATCTCATCGCGCCCCGCTACCGCACCGTGCAGGCCCTGCAGGGCGTGTCCTTCACCGTTCGCCTCGGTGAGGCCGTGGGCTACTTGGGCCCCAACGGCGCGGGGAAGACCACCACCCTGAAGATTCTGGCCGGGGTGCTCTTCCCCGACGCCGGGGAGGTGGAGGTGCTGGGCTTCGAGCCCTGGAAAGGCGAGACCGCGTTCAAAAAGCGCATCGCCTTCGTCATGGGCCGCAAGGGGCAACTCTGGTGGGACCTGCCCGCCCTGGACCTCTTCCACCTGTTCCGCGAAATGTACGAAGTGCCCTTCCCGGTCTTCCGCCGTAGGCTGGACGACCTGGCCGGGCGGTTTCGCGTCACCGACCTGCTCTCGGTGCCCGTACGCAACCTTTCCTTGGGCGAGCGGATGAAGATGGAACTCATCGCCGCCCTGCTCCACGGCCCTCAGGTGCTCTTCTTAGACGAGCCCACTTTAGGTCTGGATGTGATGGCCCAGCACGAGATCCGCGCCCTGCTGCGCGAATATGTGCGCGAGCAGGGCCTGACCCTGCTCATGGCCAGTCACTACATGCGGGATGTGGAGGCCATCTGCGACCGGGTCATCCTGCTGGACGCCGGGCGCATCCGCTTCGACGGCCCGCTGAGTGAACTCAAGGCCCGGTACGCGCCCTTCCGTGAGGTGCGGGCGACCCTGGCCTCGGCCGCGAGCGCGGTGCCCGGCGCGGCCTGGCTGGTGGAACGGGCCGGTCCCCGGCTGCGCTGGCGGGTGCCCCGCGAGCAGGTGCCCATGCTGTTGCAGCAGTTGACCGCGCAAACCGAGGTGGTGGACCTGAGCGTGCAGGAGCCGGCCTTAGAGGATGTGCTGCGGGAGGCCTTCGCGCCGAACCGCGCGGGGAGGTGACCCATGAGATGGCGCAAGTATCTCACCGTGGCGCGGCTGGCCGTGCAAGAGGCCGCGGCCTATCGGTTGAACCACTTCCTGAGTTTCCTGGTGGCCGCGGTGCCGCTGCTGGGCCTGCTGCTCCTTTGGGAGCAGGTGCTCGGCCCCCAGGGGCGCCTGGCCGGGTTCACCCGCGGGGAGATGCTCACTTACTTCATCCTCACCCGCTGGCTCTACGAACTCACCGGCCCGGCGGTGTGGTGGGACATCACTTACGAAATCTACCAAGGCGATTTAGCGTTCCACCTGCTGCGGCCCCAGCGCTACGACCTCTACCACTTCGCCCTCATTCTGGGCAGCAAACTGCCCTACGCCCTGGTGGGGCTGGGCGTGGTGGTGCCCTTTGCCCTGAGCGTGGGTGCGGCGTGGGTCTGGCCGCCTTCCGTGGGCGCCTGGGCCGCCTTCGGGGTAAGCGTCGCCCTGGCGGTCGCCCTGGCCTACCAGTTCACTTTTCTCTTCAGCCTGAGCGCCTTTTGGCTGGAAGACACCGGCGGCGTGAGCCTGTTGGCCGACTTCGTGGTGCCCCTGGCCGCGGGGTCCCTGCTGCCGCTGGACCTGTTCCCGCGTCCGGTGGCCGCGCTGCTGCACGCGCTGCCCTTCGCCCAACTGCTGTACTTCCCGGCCCAGGTGTACTTAGGGCGGGTAAGCGGGGCCGCGTGGCTGCGCGGGGTGGGCGTGCAACTGGCCTGGCTGGTGGGGCTGTTTCTGCTCAACGGCTGGGTGTGGCGGCGGGGGCTGCGCCGCTTCCGCGCGGTAGGAGGCTGAACCATGCGTCGGTATCTCCGCCTGTGGGGACATTGGGCCCGCCTTTCGCTGGGCCGTGAGAGCCTGTTCCGCGGCAACGCCTGGTTGCGCCTGCTGGCCCACGCCCTCTGGCTGGGCACGGCCTGGGTGTTCTTCGAGGCCCTGTACCTGCATGTGCCCACCATCGCCGGCTGGCGCCGCGAGCAGGTCTGGCTGCTCATCGCGGTCAACGAACTGGCCCAGGGAGTGTACAACCTGTTCGTGGGCCGGGGGCTGCTCTGGATCCCTGACCTCATCTGGCAGGGCGAACTGGACAGCATCCTCACCAAACCCGTGGCCCCTCTGTTCACCCTCTCGGTGGGCCGGATGCGTCTGTACGACGCTCCCGCGCTGGCCCTGCCCCTGGCCTTAGGGGCCTATGCCTTGCGCGCCATAGGCGAGGCGCCTGCTTTCTCCCAGTGGCTGTGGTTCGGGCTGCTGCTCCTGCTGGGCGTGGTCGCGCGGTACGCCATCACCTTAGCCGTGGTCTCCTTAGCCTTCTGGGTGACCCGCGTCTACGCCATGCCCTCG
>JALSPJ010000254.1 GCA_026985995.1 Anaerolineales bacterium | reverse complement strand
GGCCTGGCCCTGGTAGCCGGTGCGGGGGGCTACATGGCCGTGGCCGGGCTGGTCACCGTGGGCGTGGTGGTCGCGTTCGTGCAATATGTGCAGGCCTTCTTCCGCCCGGTGCGCATGTTGGCCGCGCAGTGGACCATGGCCCAGTCCGCGCTGGCCGCGTCCGAGCGCCTGTTCGAGGTGCTGGACCTGCCCCCGGACCTGACCTCGCCCCCCAACGCGGTGCGCCTGCCCCCCTTGCGCGGGGAAGTGACCTTCGACCATGTCTCGTTCGCCTACGACGACGAGCAGTGGGTGTTACGCGACATTCACTTGCATGTGGAACCGGGCCAGACCGTGGCCATCGTGGGCCCCACCGGCGCGGGCAAGACCACCCTGGTCAGCCTCATCCCGCGCTTTTACGACCCGCAACGCGGTCGGGTGCTCATCGACGGCCACGACCTGCGCACCGTGGACCTGACCAGCCTGCGCCGGCAAATGGGGCTGGTGCTGCAAGAGCCCTTTTTGTTCAACACCACGGTGCTGGAAAACATCCGCTTTGGCCGGCCCGAGGCCAGCCGTGAGGAAGTTATTGCCGCGGCCAAAGCCGCACAGGCCCACGATTTCATCACCCGCCTGCCCCAGGGTTACGATACGGTGGTGGGAGAGCGGGGCAAGCTGTTGAGCCTGGGCCAGCGCCAGCTCATTGCCATTGCTCGCGCGCTGCTGGTGGACCCGCGCATCATCATCCTCGACGAAGCCACGGCCAGCGTGGATACCCGCACCGAAGTGCGCATTCAGGCCGCGCTGCGGGAGCTGCTACGCGGCCGCACCGCGTTCGTCATCGCCCACCGGCTTTCCACCGTGCGGGAGGCGGACCGTATCATCGTGCTGGACCAGGGCCGCGTGGTCGA
This sequence comes from Anaerolineales bacterium, assembly GCA_026985995.1. Lineage (GTDB taxonomy): Bacteria > Chloroflexota > Anaerolineae > Anaerolineales > DRMV01 > JAADEN01. The sequence goes on along the minus strand of JALSPJ010000254.1, from coordinate 5,876 downwards.
GCAGGGCACCCACGCCGAGCTCCTGGCCGCGGGCGGCCTGTACGCCGCGCTGTATCAGCGCCAGTTCGCGCACATGGAAGGCTGGTTGGAAGGAGGCGCGGCATGACCTGGTGGCAAGCCCTGGTGCTGGGCCTGGTGCAGGGCCTCACCGAGTTCCTGCCCGTCTCGAGCAGCGCGCATCTGGTGCTGGTTCCCCACCTGTTGGAGTGGGAGCTGCCCCCCACGCAGGCCTTTGTGTTTGATGTGCTGGTGCAGGGGGGAACCCTGCTGGCGGTGCTGGTGTATTTTCGGGCCGAGTGGTGGGCCATGACCCGGGCCGGCTGGCGGGCCCTGCGCGCGCCCCGCACGGCCTGGCGTGACCCCGATGCCCGGCTGTTGCTGCTTGTGGGCCTGGCCACCGTGCCCGCGGGCGTGGCCGGGCTGCTATTCAAAGACGCGGTGGAAGCCGCGTTTGCTGCGCCCCGGGCCGTGGGCGGCTTCTTGCTGCTCACCGCGGGGCTTATGGCCGGGGCCGAGCTGCTGGGCCGCCACACCCGGCCCCTGTCGCAACTCTCTCCCGGGGATGCGCTGCTCATCGGCCTGGGGCAGGCGCTGGCCCTGTTGCCCGGCGTCTCCCGGTCGGGTTCCACCATGGCTGCGGGTATGATGCGTCATTTGCAGCGCGCGGCCGCGGCCCGCTTCGCGTTCCTCATGGCCGTGCCCATCATGCTCGCGGCCAGCGCGCTGGCGGTGAAAGACTGGCTCGCCATGCCGCACGCCGCGGGCTTCGCGCTGCCCATGGCCGTGGGCTTCGTCACCGCCGCGCTGGCGGGCTATGGCGCCATTCGGGCCCTGCTGGGCTATCTGGCCCGCCACAGCCTGTGGCCCTTTGTGGCCTATTGCGCGTTGGTGGGCCTGTTGGTATCATGGCTGGGGTGAACATCATTCTGCGCGCCGAGGTGTGCCATGAGCGACAAACCGTTGGTTTTGCTGACCCATCCGCTGCCCCGGGCGTGGTTGGGGCCGTTGTCCGAGCGCACTCGCCTGGTGGTGGGCCCGGCCGATGTGGCCGGCCTGGCCCCCGAGCTGGAACCTTACCTGGCCCAGGCCGAGGGCCTGCTCACCTGGCTCACGGACCGGGTGGATGCCGCGCTGCTGGACCGGATGCCCCGGCTGCGGGTCATCAGCAATTACGCGGTGGGCGTCGACAACATCGATGTGGCCGCCTGCACCCGGCGGGGCATTCCCGTGGGGCATACGCCGGGCGTGCTCACCGACGCGGTGGCCGATTTGACCTGGGCCCTGCTGCTGGCCGTGGCTCGGGGCATTTTCACCGCGGCTGAGGATGCGCGCCAGGGGCGCTGGGGGTTGTGGTCCGCCACCCGCTGGTTGGGCGCGGACCTGGCCGGGCGCACTTTGGGCATTGTGGGCTTTGGGGCCATTGGCCAGGCCGTGGCCCGGCGGGCCCGGGGCTTTGACATGCGGGTGCTGTACACCAGCCGCACGCCCAAGCCCCACGCGGAGATGACCCTGGCCGCGCGTCGGGTTCCCCTGGAAACCCTGCTCGCGGAGAGCGACTTCGTCAGCCTGCATGTGCCCCTCACCCCAGCCACTCGGGGGCTCATTGGCGAAGCGCAGCTGCGGCGCATGAAGCCCACCGCGTATCTGGTCAACATGGCCCGGGGACCGGTGGTCGATACCGACGCGCTGGTGCAGGCCCTGCGGCAGGGCTGGATTGCCGGCGCGGCTTTGGATGTGACGGACCCCGAACCCCTGCCGCCGACGCATCCGTTGTATCATTTGCCCAATGTGCTCATCACGCCGCACATCGGCTCCGCGACTCACGGCACCCGGGAACGCATGGCCCGCCTGGCGGTGGAAAATCTGCTGGCCGGGTTGGAAGGCCGACGGCTGCCCCGCGTGGTGAACCCCGAGGTGTATGAGGTGCACCATGGCCGATGAGGAACCGATGCCCGCGGTCCGGTCGCGCGGGGTTTGGGCCGGGGTCGCGTTGCTGACCATGGCCGTGTTGCTGGCGCTGGGCTGGCGCGCGGCCCGGGGGTGGGGGAGGACGCAGCCCATAGCGCCCACCACGGCCTATGCCGCGGGGCCTTCCCCCACCTTAGACCTGGCCACTTTTTTGACCGCCTTGCCCAATGTGCCCATCGGCGAGGCCACCCCCGAACCCTGGGATGGGCGCTCGCCGTTTTACCTGCTGCTCTTGGGCGTCGACGACCGCCCCTGGGTGGAAAACTGGGGCCCGCCCCGCAGCGATACGCTGGTGGTGCTGGCTTACCATCCCGAGACGCAACAGGTGGGGGTGCTCTCCCTGCCCCGGGATTTGATGGTGCCGGTTCCCGAATGGCCGGCCTACCCCCAAAAGTTGAACATGGCCTTCGCCGCGGGGTTTGCTCAGGGCGGGCCCCACGCGGGCGCGCGCTACGCGCTGCGGGTGGTCAACGAGCTGCTGGGTCTGGAGGTGCGCCACTACGCGGCGGTGAATTACACGGCTTTCGTGCAGGCCATCGATGCCCTGGACGGCGTGGTGGTGGATGTGCCGGAGCCCATGGTCATTGGTATGCACGACCCACACAGCGGCGCGTACCGGCCCGTGCGCCTGAAACCCGGGCGGCAGGCCCTCAACGGCGATATGGCCCTGGGCTATGTGCGCTTTCGGGCCGACGCCAACGGCGACTTTGGCCGCATGGCCCGGCAACAGCAGGTGTTGCTGGGCGTGTACGCCCGCCTGAAGCAGCCCCAAACCTGGCAGCGCTTGCTCACCGACGCGCCGCTGCTCTACAACCGGCTGCGCAATAGCGTGTGGACCAATCTGACTTTGCACGACGGGGTGCGATTGGGCTGGCAGGTGCGCAGCGTGCCCCGGGAGCATTTCCATTTCGCGGTGGTCACCCAGCAGCAGGCCCCCGCGACCATGATTAACGGCGTATATGTGCTGCAGCCCAACCGCGCGGCCCTGCGGGCCTTAGCCCAGCGGGTGCTGGTGCAGCCGCAGCCCGCGACGCCCACGCCCACGCCGGTGCCCGTGCTGCGCACGCCGTGGCCTACCCCCACGCTGCGGCCCAGCCCGACGCCCACGCCGGACCTGTGGCCCACGGCCCGCGCGGAGCTGGCGCGCATCGCGCTCTACAACGCCACAGGGGAGCCGGGCCTGGCCTGTCGCACCGCGGCCTTTTTGCGGCATTACGGCTTTTGGGTGGTGGAAACGGGCAACGCGGCGTATCAAGAACGCAGCAGCATCGTCAACGCGGCGGCCAAGCCGGCCACCTTAGCCCTGTTGCAACAAATGCTGGGCATTCCCGACGGGCAGGTGGTGCATGTGCCCGCGCTGGAGGGCGAGGTCGAGATGGCCGTCTATCTGGGCGCAGATTGGGCGGCCCAAAACCCCTTGCCGCCCCGAGCCGAGGGGTGTGAGTGAGAATTCCAAAAGAAAATGCTGCCGCGGAATGGGAATGTGTTAGAATAACCAAAAAATGCGTTCCCATGGAGACGGTTGCATGGATGCTCGAGAGATTTTAGGCAGGCTTGAAGCACTGAAACCCGAATTATGCACTCGCTATAAAGTACGCGAGCTGGGGCTGTTTGGTTCGTGGGCGCGTGATGAACAACAAGCCGATAGCGATATCGATATCTTAGTTGAATTTGAAGAAGGAGCCGATTTGTTCGATTGGATAGGTTTGGCGCTTTATCTGGAAGAAGTTTTTGGGCGTCCTGTAGATGTCGTCCCGCGCCAGGCACTGCGCCAGGAATTGCAGGCCATTGTGTTGGGGGAGGTGATCAAGGTATGAGAGACTATCGGATTTATTTGGTAGATATTAATAGCTATGGAAAGCATTGAGGCATTCATCGCGGGGATGGATTTCGAGGATTTCAAAGCCGATGATAAAACAGCAAGTGCGGTCATGCGGAAATTGGAAATCATCGGCGAGGCAGCAAAGCAAATTCCGGCGACGATTCGGCGTAAGTATCCTCATGTTCCCTGGCGTGAAATGGCGGGAATGAGGGATAAATTAATCCATTTTTATTTTGGCGTGGATTACGCCCTTGTATGGCAAGCGATTACTGAAAGAATTCCTGAAATCAAGCAACAGATTCGGCGGATTTTACAGCAAGAAAAGGGTTAGTGTTGGTTAAAATACCCGTCGGGCAACCCCGCATGGGCTGCCCGACTTGCGCGTCTGGGGGTGGCCGCGCGCCGTTGGCTATTCCACCGTCACCGACTTGGCCAGGTTGCGGGGCTGGTCCACATCCAGGCCCCGCTCCGCGGCTATCACATAGGCGAACAGCTGCAGCGGTATCACCGCGGTCACCGGGGCCAGCAGCCACGGCGTGGGGGGGATGTACAGCACATGGTCCGCCAATGCCGCGACGCGGTCATCGCCGTCGGTGGCCAGCGCGATGACCGGCGCGCCCCGGGATTTGGCCTGTTCCACCTGGCTGAGCATTTTCTCGTACCACGGGTCATGGGGCACCAAAGCCAGCACAGGGAAGTCCGCATCCAGAAGCGCAATGGGCCCGTGCTTCATCTCGCCCGCGGGGTAGCCTTCGGCGTGGATGTAGGAGATTTCCTTAAGCTTAAGCGCGCCCTCGTACGCGGTGGCCATGTGAATGCCTCGGCCCAAGTAGAAGATGTTGCGCATGTGCACATAGGCTTTGGCCACCGCGGCATAGTCGGCTTCGCGGCGCAGCACCTCACCCACCAGGTCGGGCAGGCGCATGAGGTCGTCCACCAGCGCGCGGCGCTCCTCGGGTCCCAAAACCCCCCGCAGCTCGCCCAAGTAAAGGCCCAGCATATACAGGTCCACCAGGGGCGCGGTGTAGGCTTTGGTGGAAGCCACGCTGATTTCGGGGCCCACCTGCATGGAAATGTAGCCATCGGCCATGCGCATAGCCTGGGAACCAATGACATTGACGATGGCCCACAGGGTCGCGCCTTTGCGCCGCCCCTCTTCCATCGCGGCCAGGGTGTCCGCGGTTTCGCCCGACTGGCTGATGGCCAGCACCACATCATCGGGCCCGACGAGGGGGTCGGCATAGCGGAACTCCGAGGCCACCATCACTTCCACCGGCACCCGGGCCAAGCGCTCGAGCAGGGTTTTGCCCACCAGCCCGGCGTGATACGCGGTGCCGCAGGCGGTGATGAAAATCTTGCGCAACCGGCGGGCCCGTTCGGGCGTCATTTCCAGGTGCAGGAAGCGCACCCGGGCCTGGGTCACATCCACCCGGCCGGCGATGGTGTCGGTGATGCCGCGCACCTGCTCGTGGATTTCCTTGAGCATGAAGTGGCGATATTCACCCTTTTCCGCGGCCACGGGGTCCCAGGGCACGGTGGAAGTTTCCACGGGCACGGGTTCACCAGTGAGGGTAAACACGCGCGCGCCCTCGCGGGTGACCACGGCCATCTGGCCGGGTTCCAAAAAGGCCACCTCGCGGGTGTGGTCGAGCAGCGCGGGCAGGTCCGAGGCCACGAACATCTCGCCCTGACCAAAACCGATGGTAATGCCGCCGGCGTTGCCCAAACGGGCGGTCACCAACTTGTCGGGCTCGTGCGCGGCCATGACCACCACCGCGTTGGAGCCTTTGAGGTGCTGTAGCGCCCGACGGGTGGCCTCTTCCAGCGTGAGGGTCTCGCCTTCCAGGTAGCGTTCGATGAGGTGCACGATGACTTCGGTGTCGGTTTCGGAGCGAAAGGTGAAACCCTCGGCCAGCAGCTCGGCCTTGAGCTCCAGGAAGTTCTCCACGATGCCGTTGTGCACCACCACGATGCGCCCGTTTTGGCTGCGATGGGGGTGGGCATTGTAGACCGTGGGTTCGCCGTGGGTGGCCCAGCGGGTGTGGCCGATGCCCGGCGAACCGCTGACGGGCTGCTGGGCCACAAT
>JALSPJ010000253.1 GCA_026985995.1 Anaerolineales bacterium | reverse complement strand
CAGGGCCCTTTTTGGAACCGACGGCCCTTCGAGCAGCGGGTGGGCTTGCCCCTGCCCGAGCCTTATGCCGTGAGCCTGCGGTGGACCGGGTTGCAGCCCGGCACCGCGCTGCGGGCTTTTCTGGGCTTCATGCGGGCCCAAAACTGGGAAGACTTCCGCGCCGCATCCCGCTGGTTCGACACCCCCGCGCAAAACATCGTCTACGCCGATGGGCACGGCACCATCGCCTACCAAATGCCGGGCAAAATCCCCCTGCGGGCCAACAACGATGGCCGCTGGCCCGCGCTGGGCTGGCGCGCCGACCACGAATGGCTGGGCTACATCCCCTGGGAGCACCTGCCCTATCGGGTGGACCCGCCCGAGGGCTACATCGTCACCGCCAATCAGCGGGCCGTGCCTTTCGATTACCCCTACTATGTGGCCTGGGACTGGGCCTATGGCTTTCGGGCCCAACGCATCGAGCAGGCCTTGGGGGAACGCCTGCGGCGGGGCCCCCTGAGCGTGGCCGACATGATGGCCTTGCAGCTGGACGACGCCAGCACCAAATGGCCTATCCTGCGGCCTTATGTGCTGGCCCTGCGGCCAACTTCGCCCGCTCAGGCCCGCGCGCTGGCCCTGCTGCAACGCTGGGATGGCCGCATGCGGGCCGATAGCCCGGCCGCGCTGCTGTTCGCCGCGTTCTGGAAGGCCCTTTTGCGCCTCACCTTCGACGAAATTCCCGCCGAGCAGGAGCCGCGGCTGCGCATACACGGCGGCAACCGCTGGCAGCAGGTGCTGCGGGACCTGCTGCCCCGGTCCGGGGACCCCTGGTGGGATGTGCGCGCCACCCCGGCCCGGGAGACCCGGGACCAGGTTTTGCAGCAGGCCCTGGAGCAGGCCTGGCTGCACACCCGTCGGGCCTGGGGCCCTGCGGTGGCCTGGTGGCAGTGGGGCCGGGCCCATCAGGTCACTTTGGGGGAACCGTCGTTGGGCCGGCTTTCGTGGTTGGGGCTGCGGGCGGTGTACGCGGTGGGGCCCTTCCCCGTGGGCGGTGACACCGCGGCCGTCAACGCCCAGGTGTGGGACGCCGCGGGTGAGGATTTCGCGGCCTTGGGCGGGCCGACCCTGCGCCTGGTGCTGGATGTGGGCGCCTGGGACCGGGCGGTTATGGCCCTGGCCGGGGGGCAATCGGGGCATCCGGGGCATCGCCACTACGGCGACGGGGCCGCCTGGTGGGCCCGGGGCGCGTACCATCCGTTGGTGTGGTCCGAGGCGCGTTTGTGGGCTTTGGACCCAGAAGTGCTGCGCCTGGAACCCGCGCGCTGAAGGCCGGGCTGCCCTCGGCTTGCGCTGCGTCGCGCGCCGCCCGCGCGGGTTCCCCCGAAACAAAGCGACCCGCGGGCCGCGCGCTGCAGCCCGCGGGTTGGGGATCTCAGGCCAGGGGCCCGGCGTACCCCTGCAGCACGGCTTCGGGGTGCGGGTTCATTCGGGCCGCGGCTTCCAGCAGCAGCAACCCGGCATGGGTCACCGAGTTGCGGCCCACGAAACCGGCCACCCGCGCGGCCTTGAGTGCGTCGTCGAAAGCCTCGCGGCTCAGGCCGCTGCGCTTCCAGGCTTCCTTGATGTTGCGGGGCAGCACCCGCACTTTGCGCTCTTTGACATACAGGGTGCCCACGGCCCGCAAGGCTTCCAGCACCCGCACCATCAGCGGGTTGACGGGGTTGCCAAAGCCCTCGGGCACACCGGCCAGGGCCTGGTCCAGCAGCTCGCCGGCTTCGGTTTCCACCACATTGCCATCGGGCAAAATCTCGATGAAGTGCCGCGCTTCCAGTTTTTCCAGGGCCCAGCGAATGCGCTCGGGGTCTTCGCCTTGGGCCTGCAGCGCGGCATAAATTTCGTCTTCGGTCATGCCTTTGGCTGGGATGAGGTGGAACACTTCCAGCTCGAAGCGGGTCAGGTGCGGCCGACGGGTGAGGGTTTCGGCCAGGGTGGCGTAGAGCCAGCCGCTCTTGGTGGGTTCCGCGGTGCCGACGAGCCCCGCATCGTGGGCCTGCTGCCACCAATCCATGGCCGGCGCGGAGAACATCTTGCGGGTCATGGTGATGGCTTTGACCGCGGTGGAAGACACATCGCGGCGTTGCGCGGCGTGGTCCTGCAGCACCGCGTGGCCCACGGGCGTCAGGCGGAACACCTCCCGGCCGGAGTCGTCTTCTTCGCTGGCCAGCAGGTTGAAGGATTCCAGGCTGTAGAGGGTTTCCCGCAGGGTGAAGTTGTCGTCGTACCAGCGGGCCAGGTCTTTGGCTTCGGCAAAGCGCTGCGCGATGGCCTGATACTTCTTGGGCATCTCTTTGATGCGTCGGCCATAGCGTTCCAGCAGGGCCTTGTATTCCTTGACCTTGCGGTCAATCATTTCCCGGCGCAGACGCTCGAAAGTGGGGATGTCGTCGTCGTTGCCGGTTTGGGTGTATTTGTCCCACAGCGCGGCCACGGTTTGCAGCACTTCCACTTCTTCGGCCTCGACGGCCAGGGTCCACACCTCGGCGCGCGGGCCATCCCACCACAGGCGCAGGGCTTCCAAGGCCCATTCGCCGGCGGGCAGCAATTCGCCGTCCGCGTCCACATAGGCCAGGGCCTGCAGGCGGGCCAGGCTGTCGGGGGCAATGGGCTCGCCGTCCGCGTGGCGGGCCAGCAGCCAGAGCAGGTCTTCCGACAGCACGGTGCCGCGGCCAAAGCCGCCGGTTTCCAGGGCCCGCTTGACGGCCTGCCCCAGGGCGGTGAAGGCGAACGCGTCGGAGACGGGCACGCTGTAGGCGATGAGGCGCATGGCTTCCAGCAGGTGTTCCTCATGGGAACCGGTGGGCAGGCGGTCGGCCGGCGCGGGGCCCACGGGCACTTTGCGAATGAACTCGGCCAGGGTTTCGTCGATGAGCAGCCGCGGGTGCGCGTGCAGGTAAATCTCCAGCACCGCGCGGCCGGCGTCGCTCAGCACCACATACTCGGCCTTCTTGGCCCGGTCCCACACCCGCATGGCCAGGCCGCGTTCCAACAGGGGCTGCTCGGCTTTGGGGCCCACCCGTTCGGCCCGGGCGGCCGCGTCGAGCATGGCGATGACTTCGCTGCCCAGCCAGCGCCAATCGTCGGGCCAGGTTTCGGGCGCGGCCAGGCCGTGCCATTCCCGAATGACCAGGTCGCCGCCGACTTCGTCTTCGGCCTCGGCATAGGCCGCGGGGCCCTGGTGGTACAAATCCCGCAGCACCTGGGCCAGGGCCGCGCCCGAGTAGGTCAACACCCAGCGCACCGGGGTTTGCTGCCGCACCAGACCGGCGCGCTCCAGCTCGTGCAGTACGGGCTGTTCGTGGGGTTCGATTTCGGTGAAGGGCAGACGCGCGTCCTGGTCTTTGAGCAAACGCTCGAGCATGCGCGCGTGTTCCTTTCGCACAATCATGGTGACACCTCCGCTTCAAAGGGTCAATCGAGCGCGGCCAGGAGTTTGTCGACCCGCTCGGCGATGTCGATGTCGAACAGGTGAATGGTGGGCAACAGCCAGGTGACAATGTAGCGGTCGTCGCCGTCTTTGTTCTTGCCGAAATATACCAGGGTAAAGCGCCCCACGCCGGTGCGTTTGCGCAACAGGTCGTGGGCCTCGCGCAGCGCACGGCGCATCTTGTGGGGCAAATCTTCGAACGCGTACGCGCGGCCCTGTTCCCCGCGCTTTTGGATGAACTCGGTGGTCAGGCCGCTGGCGTGGAAGGCTTCGAGCAGTTTGCCAAAGCCCCGCTTTTTGAAATAGGCCAGCAGCAGTTCCGCGGCCGGCAGGCTGAAGAGCAGGGTTTCGTCGCCGTGCGCGGCCCGATAGTAAGCCCGAATGACGCCGCGCCGGTCTTCCAGGCCCACGCGAATGAGCAGTTTGGTGCCTTTGGGCAGGCTTTGCCACACTTCCTGGACTTCAAAGGTCTCGCCGGCTTCTTCGTACACATCGCCCACGGCCCGGTGGTCTTCCTCCCGGGCCACGAACACGCCGGGTTGCCCGCCCCGCAGCCCGGAAAGCAAATCGAAGCCCCAGGCTTTGAGGCTGCGCAGTTTCACTTCCATCTCCGCGGGGATTTCCCCCCATTGTTCGCGCACGAAAGTGTTCAACGCGCGCTGATGTTGACGCTGCAGCTCTTCGGCGCTCAACTTGCGCTTTTTGCGAGCCATGGACACACCTCCACATCGGTAAGATTAGGGCCGAGCCCTTTACCACCATGCCCTAAGGTTCACAGAAAAGCGTTGGTAGAATGTAAGAGGTTTGTTAGAACGCCCGGTCGCGGGCCCGGCCCACGGTATAATGCCTGCGTCATCTTTGCCAGGGAGCGTGTTATGGGATTGCTGCCCACAACGAAATCGCCCATGGGTGCGCGCTTACGCTTGCCTTTGGTGGCGCTGAATGTGTTTTTGCTGGTGGCCGCGGTGCTGGCCGGGCTGCAACGCATGGGCTGGGCCATTGCCTGGCCGCCGGTGCAGTTTGCCGCGTATCACGGCCCGCTGATGGTGGTGATGTTCTTCGGTGCGCTCATTGCTTTAGAGCGGGCCGTGGCTTTGGGACGCCTGGTCTACTACGCGGCGCCGGTGCTGCTGGCCGCGGCGGGGGTGGTGTGGCTGCTGGGCGCGCCGTTGGCCGTGGTGCAGGGTTTGGCCGTGGTCGGTGCGTTGGTCTTTGCGCTGGTGGCCTGGGCCATGGTGCGCCACCATCGCGCGCTTTACACCGAGACCATGGGCCTGGGCATCGTGACCTTTGCCGTGGGCACGGTGCTGTGGGCCTGGGGGCACCCGCTGCCGAGGGTCATCTGGTGGTGGGTGGCCTTCTTCGTGCTCACCATCGCCGGCGAGCGGCTGGAGTTGGGCCGGCTGACGGGCGCGGCGCAGCGTTACGGCCACTGGTTCCGTCGAGGGATGGTGCTCTCGGTGGTGGGGCTGCTGCTGGCCGAAGCCTGGCCCCCGGTGGGCGTGCGGGTGTATGCCTTGGGCACCTTAGCCTTGGGTCTGTGGCTGCTCAAGTATGATATCGCGCGCTTTACCATTCGCCAGCCGGGCCTGCCCCGCTTTGCGGCCGCGTGCCTGCTGAGCGGCTACTTCTGGCTGATTTTGGGCGCGGCCGTGGTGCTGGTGGTGGGCTTCGTCCAGGGCGGCTTGCTCTACGATGCGGCCCTGCACGCGGTGATGTTGGGCTTCGTGTTTGCCATGGTCTTCGGCCACGCGCCCATCATCTTCCCCGCGCTGTTGGGGCTGCCCATTCGCTTTCATCCCGCGTTGTATGCGCCCCTGGTGCTGCTGCACGGCTCGCTGCTCTGGCGCTACGCCGCGGACCTGCTGCATTCCCCCGTGGGGCGGCGTTGGGGCGGTATGCTCAACGCCATGAGCATTGCGTTATACTTTGCCATCATGGTGGTGGTGCGCGTCGCGGATGTGCTGCGCAGCCGCCGGGCGTAACCTTCCCCCGATGTGAGGGCGCATGTCCCTGTCCATCCTTTCGCCCATCCGCCATTATCAGGTGCGCACCGAGGTCTTCGAAGGGCCGCTGGATTTGCTGCTGCGCCTCATTCAGCGCATGGAGCTGGACATCACCCGGCTGGCCTTAGCGCAGATTACGGACCAGTACCTGGCCGAGGTGCGGGCCATGGAGGACCGCTCGCCCGAGGAGATGTCGGCCTTTTTGGCCGTGGCCGCGCGGCTGTTGTACATCAAATCGCAGGCGTTGTTGCCACGCCCGGCATCGGAGACGCCGGGCGACGAAGAAGAGGACCCGGGCGACGCGTTGCTGCGCCAGCTGCGGGAATATCGGCGCTACAAGCGCGCCGCGGCCTGGCTGCAAGCGCGGCGCGCCGCGGGGCTGCGCACCTGGCCACGGCAGGCTGCGCGTCCGGCGGTGGCCGTGACCCCGCGGCTGGACCTGAGCGGCCTCACGGTGGAAGACTTGCGGGCCGCGGCCCGGCGGGTGCTGTTGCCGCCTCCGGCCCGGCCCTTAGGGGTGACGCTGCAGCGCCCCCGGGTTACGGTGCGCGACAAAATTCGGGCCATCTTTGCCGCGCTGCGCCGGCGGGGACGCACTTCCTTCTTTCGTCTGCTGCGCCGCGGGCGTCGCGAAGAGGTGCCGGTGACTTTTTTGGCACTGCTGGAGCTGGTCAAGCGGCGCATCGTGCGCGCTCACCAACCCGCGCTGTTCGCCGACATCGAAGTCGAGGCTGCCGGGCCTTTGCCCGAGCACACCGATTTGCCGACCGAGTTCGACTGAACCCTTGTGAGGAGGTGTTGTCATGCCCCGTTTCGTGGACCTTTCGGCCCCCATTGCGCCCTCGCCGCCCGAAACGCCGCCCTTCTTGAAAATCGAAATCGAATATCACGACCATAAGGCCGGTGCAGCCCAGGCCCAGGCCCTGCTCAAAATTCCGCCCACGGTCTTTCGCAACCAGGAAGGCTGGGCCACGGAAACCATCACCCGCCTGGGCACCCACGACACCACCCATGTGGACGCGCCGTATCACTACAACAGCACCATCCAGGGCCAACCCGCGCCCACCATCGACGAGCTGCCCCTGGAATGGTTCTTCCAGGACGGCGTGGTGCTCGACATGACCCACAAGGCCGACGGGGACCCCATCACGGTGGAAGATATTGAGCAGGAACTGGCGCGCATTGGCTATCGGCTCAAGCCCCTGGACATTGTGCTCATGCGCACGGGCCGGGACCGGTACTACAACGCGCCGGACTACATCTTCCGCGGGCCGGGGGTCACGGCCGAGGCCACCAAATGGCTCTACGAGCAGGGCATTCGGGTCATGGGCATCGACGCCTGGGGCTGGGATGAGCCCCTGGACCGCCAGGCCCGCAAGGCCCTCATGGCCGGGGGCAAGCCGGGCATCTTTTGGGCCGCACACCAGGTGGATTTGCCGTACGCGCAAATCGAGCGGCTGGTCAACTTGGGCCAGCTGCCGCCCTTTGGCTTCAAAGTGGCCTGCTTCCCGCTGAAGATACACCGGGGCAGCGCGGGCCCGGCCCGGGTGGTGGCCATTTTGCCCGACGAAGGGTAACGCAACCCGCGGGGCCGGTGCAGCCAACCGGCCCCGCGGCTTCCCACGGCCCAACCGGAGGTGTTCCCCATGAGCCCCAACCAGGCCCAACCCCCCACAGGTTTGAGCATCACCGAAAGCCGTTTTCGGGTGCATGTGCCCACCCGCCACAATCAGCGTTTGCAGCAGGTGATGGCCGCGGTGGAAGCCGACGCGGAACTCTATGCCCTGTGGGTGGCGCAAAATGTCAACGCGGTCACTCGTTTGGGCATGTCGGACCACGGGCCGGTGCATGTGCATCTGGTGGCCAATCTGGCGCTGCACCTGCTGCGTTTGCTCGTGAAGCGGGGGGTGCAACCCTCGGCGGTGCTGCATCACGGCTTAGCGCCCGACGACGCGGAGGTCATCGTCACTTTGGCCGCGCTGCTGCATGATGTGGGCATGAGCATTCACCGCATCAACCACGAGGAGTATAGCCTCATCATCGCCGACCGCAAGCTGCCCGGCCTGCTGGCCCCGGCTTACCCCGAGCCGGACCGCCGGGCCCTGGTGCAGTCGGACATTTTGCACGCCATCATCTCGCATCGCAAAGGCGGCAAGCCCCTCACTTTGGAAGCCGGCATCGTGCGGGTAGCCGACGCCTTAGACATGGCCAAGGGCCGCTCGCGCATTCCCTTCGAACGGGGGGAGGTGAACATTCATTCGGTTTCGGCCATGGCCATTGAGGATGTGAAAATCGAGGAAGGCGAGGACAAACCCATTCGGGTGCACATCTGGCTGCGCAATTCCGCGGGCATCTTTCAGGTGGATTCGCTGCTCAAGGAAAAGCTGCGCGGCTCGGGCATCGAGCCGTATGTGGAGGTGCTGGCCGAGACCCTGGGCCAGGAAGAGCCGTTGGTGCGCACTTTTCGCTTTTGAGGCCTGGGGAAGGAAACCGCGGATGAAAAAGAGCAGGAAGCGGTCAGCAGGGAGCAGTGGGCGCGGCGGTAGGGGCGACCCGGTTGGTCGCCCGCCGCGGTAGGGGCGCAGCGTGCGGCGCCGGAGAGGGCATGCAACCGCGGATGGATGCGGATAAACGCGGATGAACGATAGCAGTCAGCAGTCAGCGGTCAGCAGTCAGCAGTCAGCAGTCAGCAGGGAGCGCGGTGGGGCGCAGCGTGCTGCGCCCAGCCCGGTAGGAGGGACCGGCTGGTCGCCTGGCCCTTTGGAATGCGGCGACCTGGCGCTGCTTGGGTAGGCAGCGCCTGCGCGGCCAGGCGGTTCCAAATCCCCCTCCCCCTGCGCGCGGCCCTGGCCCTTCGCGGCGGCCAAGTTTCCCCTCCCCTACGAGGGGAGGGGGTTCGGGGGAGGGGTTTACAGGCATGCAACCGCGGATGAACGGCAGCGGTGAGTAGGCGGTAGTCAGCAGTCAACAAGGCCGCCAACCACCACTAACTACCAACCACCAACCACCAACCTCCCCTTTTTACCCCAGCACCTGGGCCGCAAGGTCGATTTGGTGCGCAATGTAAACCAGCCGACCGGCTTCGATTTGCGCCAGGCGCTGGCGCCGCCAGGCTTCCAGGGCCGCGGCCGGCACTTGCGGGTCGTCGCGCAGGGCCTGATGCACGGTTTCCACGATATGGCGCAGAAAGTGGGCCTCGTGGGCCGGGTAGCGCCCGCCTTGCGGATAGACCACCCAGTCGGAGCTGCCCACGGCCAGCAGCGGAAGGCCGCGCGCGCTCAGCCCGGCCAGCAGAACGCGGCCCGTGTGCGCGCCGGGCATGTGGTGCGGGCCATGCCAGCGTTGCATGGTGGCGTGATAGCGCTGCATCAGGTGCGCTTCGGTCGCCGCGTCGTCCACGGGCCAAAAGTGGGTTCCGCCGTCGAAGTTGAGGGTGAACCACAGCCGCGCGCCCCGGGCCCGGGGCAGCAGGGCATCGAGCAGGGGCTGCACGGGCACCAGGTCCACGAACGCGTGGGCCAGGACCAGGTTCCACCCCCCATGGGCCGCTTCCAGAAAGGCGAACACATCCGCGGTGTGCCAGGCCACGGTGAGATGGACGCCGGGCAGTTCGCAGACCCATTCGGAGCCTGCTTCCCGAAAAACGCCGCCCTGGGCGCGCGTCCAGCGAGCCAGCCGCTGCCGGGCCACGGCGCGCAGCCCAGGGTCGCGTTCCACCGCGGTGTAATGCACCTGTGGGGGCAGCAGCCCCCAGCGCCACAGACGTTGCAGCATGGTGCCCACCCCCGCGCCCAGTTCCAGCACCCGCAGCCCGGGCCGCTCGGTCAGCCCTTGCCACGCGGCCTGGGTCACCCTGGGGTGCAGGGCCCGGTCGTCGATGGCGACTTTGGATTCCAGATACGCGGCGAAAGGGGAAGTTGCCTTCATGGACGGCCTCACATCCACGGGATGTCGCGGCCCCGCGGGGATATTGCCGCGGGGCCGTCGCGCAATCGGGTACAAACGAGGTGTGGCCGTCCCTTGGGGTGGGTGGCAGGGGAAAACGCGCGCCTCAGAGGACCTGCCCGCGGAAGGCCTGGCGGGCCAAATAGCGGCCCTGCCCGGCCTGGCCGAGCCATTCGCCGTGGTCGACGATGAGCCGCCCGCGCAGGAAAACCTGCACCGGGAAGCCCGTGAGTTCCCAACCTTCATAAAGATTGTAATCGGTGCGGTGCTGGGCCACTTGCACGCCGTAGGTCACCTGGAGGTCCGGGTCCCACACCACCACATCCGCGTCCGCGCCCGGCGCGAGCACGCCTTTGCGGGGGTAAAGGCCGAAGATTTTGGCCGGATTGGTGGCGGTGAGGGCTACGAATTGCTGGGGCGTCAGGCGGCCTTCCACCACGCCTTTGGTCCACAGCACGGGCAGGCGGTCGCCCACGCCGGGCACGCCGTTGGGAATTTTGGTGAAGTCGTCCTTGCCCAGCTCTTTACCGGGAATGGCCACCGGCTGGCCTTCGTACTCGATGGGCCGGGTGCCGTCGAAGAAGAAGGGGCAATGGTCCGTGCCCACGGTTTGCAGCACGCCCAGCTCCAGCCCGCGCCACAGGCCGGCGTTGTCTGCGGGGGTGCGCATCGGCGGGGAGCAAATCCACTTGGCGCCGTCGGGTCGGGCCAGGTGTTCCTCGGTGAAGAAGAGATATTGGGGGCAAGTTTCGCCCATCACGGGCAGGCCCTTTTCGCGCGCATAGCGCAGCACATCCACCTCGCCGGCGGTGTTCATGTGCACAATGTAAAGGGGCGCCTGGGCCTGTTGGGCCAGGGCGGCGCCCCGCAGCGCGGCTTCCACCGCGCCCCAGGCCGGGCGGGTGCGCGCGTGCCACACGGGTTCGGTATGGCCCTGGGCCAGGGCCTCTTCCACCAGCACCTCGATGACATCCCCGTTCTCCGCGTGCAGCATGGTCAGCAGGCCCAGCTCTCGCGCCCGGCGCAGGGCCTGAAAAATTTCCCCGTCCTGCAGCCGCAAACGCCCGTTGTAGGCCATGAAGACCTTGATGCTGGTAATGCCCATCTCAGGCAGGCGGGCCATTTCGTCCCGAATGGCGTCGTCCCAGCGGGTGATGTTCATGTGCAGGCCGTAATCCACCGCCACCTTGGGGTCGGCCTTGGCCTTCCAGGCCTGCACCGAAGCCGTCAGGGTGGGGTGGTCCAAGGGCACGAAGTCCAGCACTGTGGTCGTGCCGCCGAACGCAGCCGCTTTGGTGCCCGTGTAGTGGTCGTCGGACGACACGGTGCCGAACATGGGCAGGTCCAGATGCACATGGGGGTCGACGCCCCCGGGCAGAATGAACTTGCCGCGCACATCGAGCACCTGCGCGTCGGGGGCCACCAAATCGCGTCCGATGGCCGCGATGCGCTCGCCCGCGATGAGCAGGTCGGCGGCGAACATGTCGCTGGCGGTAATCAAAGTGCCGCCGCGCAGCAGGGTTTTGTGGGTCATGGGGAACCTCCTCCGGTAAGGGCCGTGGGGTGTCGCGAGGGGGTTGTCTGCTCGTCGCGCCCGCGGGGGTGGGCCAGGCCGCGCACCAGCCGGGGAATGAGCCCCGGCCCCTGGTAGACCAGGCCGGTGAGCACCTGCACCAGTTGCGCGCCGGCGTCGAGTTTTTCGCGCGCGTCTTGCAGGCTCATGATGCCGCCCACGCCGATGATGGGCACCCGGCCCTCGGTGAGGCGGGCCAGGCGGGCGATGAGGCGGGTGCTGAGCTCCCGCAGGGGCGCGCCGCTCAGGCCGCCGGGCACTTGCTGCCAGCGGGGTTCCAGCCCGGGCCGCCGGGTGGTGGTGTTGGTGGCAATGAAGCCGTCCGCGCCGCCCAGCAGCGCGCCTTCCACCGTGCTTTCCAGCTGGCCGGGGGTCTCGAAGTCGGGGGCCAATTTGACGAACACGGGCAGGGGCCGCGCGCCGCCCGTTTGGGCCTGCCACGCGCTGCGGGTTTCCACCACCGCGCGCACCAGATGGCGCACCGCGCGGCGGTTTTGCAGCTCCCGAAAATTCTCCATGTTGGGGCAGCTCACATTGACCACCAGATAATCGGCCAGGGGGGCGAAGATGCGGGTGAGCAGGATGTAATCCACGACCGCGCGCGCGTTGGGCGTGGCGTGGTTCTTGCCCAGGTTGACGCCCAGCACCAGGCCCGGGGGGCGTTCCGCCTGCAGCTGGCGCAGCACAAAGGCCGCGCCCCGGCTGGGAAAGCCCAAATAGTTGATGAGGGCCCGCTGTTGGGGAACCCGCCACATGCGCGGGCGGGGGTTGCCCGGTTGGGCCCGGGGGGTGACGGTGCCGATTTCGATGTGGCCAAAGCCCAACACGGCCAGCCCGCGCCAGGCCAGGCCATCCTTGTCGTAGCCCGCGGCCAGCCCCACCCGGTTGGGGAACTGCAGCCCGGCCACCTGCACCGGGTCGGCGGGCAGGTCGGTCGCGCCCACCGCGCGGCGCACCCAGGCGGCCAGCCAGGGCCAGCGGCCCACCGCGCGCCAGAAGCGCAGAGCCCCGTGATGCGCGGTTTCGGGGTCGAGGCGTTGAAGCAGGGGCCAGAGAGCGCGATAGAACGACGGCATGGGCACCTCACGGCGCGGGGGTGGGGGGCAGGGGCAGCGCGGGCAGCTGCGTATCGGCCGCGACGCCCAGCGCGTCGCATTTGGTGGCCTTTTCGCCGGTGAGGGCCACCATCCAGGTGGAACCGGGCCGCACCGCGGCGCACGGAAGGCGCAAAAGCAGGCGGCCTTGTTCGTCGACGGTTCCCGTGTAACCGACGATGGTGCTGGTTTTGACCCAACGGCCCTGATAGATGCGCTCGGGCCAGGTGCGCAGCTCGCCCGTGCCGGGCACCCACAGGAAGTTGAAGCTCACATAGGCGATGTTGTCGAAGAACCAGGTGGGGTTGGGCGGCCGACGCAGTGGGGCTTCGGGGTGGTAGAACTCCACGCCGCCGCTGAAGCGGGTGGAACCGACGGGCTCGGCCGGCAAAATGACGACCTCGAAGAAGCATTGTTCGCTTTCGGGGTCCGTGACGGCTTGCATGGCCGCGTGCCACAGGTCGAGGGCCGGGGGCAGCATATACAGCGCCGGCTTGCCCGTGGAGCAGTAGATGGGGTCGTGCAGCGTATCGGTGGCGCCCACCGCGTTGGGCCCGAGGGTGGGAGTGGGCCGGGGCGTGGGGGTGGGCGACGGCGTGGGGCTGGGCGTGGCCGTGGGCTGTGGGGTGGGGCTGGGGGTGGGTGTGGGCCCGGGGGTGGGCGTGGCCGCGCGCGTGGTCCGCGTCGCAGGGGCGGGGATGGTCGTGGGCGTGGGGGTGGCGCGCGCACAGGCGCCGAGGGTGAGGATGAGCCCCGCCACAACCACGGAAACAAGGTGCTGCGCAAACGACATGACCATCTCCCAGCCAAAGGTGCGCCTTCATTATAGCACTTCGCTGCAGGTGCGCGGCAGCGCGGCCGCGGGATGAAACCGCGGATGAAGAGAGCAGAGAGCGCCCAGCAGGGAGCGGTGAGCGCGGTCAGGGCGCAGGCGGTGCGCCCAGGAAGGGAACCGCGGATGCTCGCGGATAACCGCGGATTAGGCGAAAAAACACGGATGAACACCGATAAACACGGAAGAATACCGTGAAATGGTAGCGGCGATCCTACAGGTCGTCCGGCGTTTTGGAATGCAGCGACCTGGTGCCGCTTTCCTTACTGACCTGCTACCTGCCCACCTCCAACCACCAACCTCCAACTTCCAACCTCCAACCTCCAACCTCCAACTTCCAACTTCCCCCCTTCCCTGCGGCTTGACGCCGCGCGCGGCTTGTGTTACCATAAAAGCCGAAAATTATCGCGCATCTCATCCCCCTATAGCCCAAAAGGCTCGGCTTGTCCGAGGCGAGGAGGTTTTATGAACCAGCGGCGCATTTTTCTGTTGGCTTTGGCCGTGTTCCTCATGGTCGCGCTGGCGTGCACCCGCTCGGCCAGTGGGCCCATGCCCCAGGTGAGCGGAGCCGAACAGCCGGCGGGCCTGCCCACGCAAGTGGTGTTGCAGCAAGAAGGCCAGCCCGCGGAGCCGGCCGTGGCCCAGGCCACCCCCACGCCCATGGCCCCGCCCCCGACGCCTGTGCCGCCCACGCCGGTTCCCCCGCAGCCCACGCCCGTGCCGCCCCAGCCCACTCCCATACCGCCTACGGCTACGCCGGTTCCGCCCACCGCGCCCCCGGCCGCCGGCGAGCACACCGTGCCCAGCGAATATGTGCTGCGGGCCGGGGAGTTCCCCTATTGCATCGCGCGGCGCTTCAACATCCATCCCGATGACCTGCTGGCCGCCAACGGCATCAGCCCCTGGCAATATTACTTCGCCCCGGGCACCCGGCTGCGCATCCCGCAAAACGCCCGGCCCTTCACCGACTTTGCCCCCCGGGCGCTGCAACCTCACCCCACCACCTACACAGTGCACGGCTCCAACGAAACCCTTTACAGCATCGCCTGCAAGTTCGGCGATGTGTGGCCCGAAGACATTGCCGCGGCCAACGGCTTGCCGCTGAACGACGCGCCGCTGCCCGTGGGCACGGTCCTGCACATTCCGTAAAGCCACGCATTTGCAACGCCGCCGCGGGCCGCGCTGGCCGAGGCCCGCGGCCCGGCCCTGTGGAGGACGCGTATGCCGTTGCCCGTCCAACGCACCGAGGTGGTCTTCACCGGACGGGTCTTCCGCGTGCGCCGCGATTGGGTGCAAACCCCGGCCGGGCGGGTGGTGCCGTGGGATGTGGTGGAACACCACGGCGCGGTGACCATCGTGCCCGTGGACGCGGAAGGCCGGGTGTGGTTCGTGCGCCAGTATCGCCACGCGGTGGGGGAGACTTTGCTGGAATTCCCGGCCGGCACCCTGGAACCCGACGAGGAACCCCTGGCCTGCGCCCGCCGTGAGCTGGCCGAGGAAATCGGCCGCGCGGCGCGGCGCTGGACCCGGCTGGGCGCTTTCTACCTGGCGCCGGGGTACTCTTCCGAGCGCATGGTGGTCTTCTTGGCCCAGGACCTCTACCCCGCCCAGGGGGAACTGGACGCAGACGAGATTTTGCGGCCCGAGCGTTACCCTTTGCAGCAAGTCGCCCGCTGGATGACCGAAGGCCGCATTCGGGACGCCAAAACCCTGGCCGCCTGGACGCTGGCCCGGCCTCATTTGGGGCTGTGAGCGCACCTGTAACCCCGGCCCACGCCGGTTCCCCATGCCCCGCGTGCAGGGCCGGGCCCTTGGGGAGGGCACCATGAGCATTCACTTTGGAACCGACGGTTGGCGCGCGGTCATTTCCGAGACTTTCACTTTTCACAACCTGCGGCTGGTCTCACAGGCCATTGCCGATGCCTTGCAAGACAGCGCCCCGGACCCGGCCCGGGTGGTGGTGGGCTTCGACACCCGCTTTTTGTCGGACCGCTACGCCCGGGAAGTGGCCCGGGTGCTGGCGGCCAACGGCTTCGAGGTGCTGCTCACCCGCACCGATACGCCCACGCCCGTGGTTTCGTACGCGGTCAAAGCCCAACAAGCGGTCGCGGGGGTGATGATTACGGCTTCGCACAACCCGCCCCGCTACAACGGCGTGAAGCTCAAGGCCGCGTATGGCGGCCCCGCGCCCAAGGCCCTCACCCGGCAGGTGGAAGCCGCGCTGCTGGACAACGAACGCCGGGCCCGGGGGCCCAATTTGATGGATTTCGAGCAAGCCCAGGCCCAGGGGCACATTCGGGGCTTCGACCCGCTGCCCGCGTATGAGGCGCATGTGCGCACGCTGCTGGATTTCGACGCGCTGGCCGAGGCCGATTTCCCCGTGGTGGTCGATGCCATGTACGGCGCGGGGCGGGGAGTGTTCCCTCATTTGTTGCGCAGCAGCCCCATCGAGGTGCATGAAATTCGCGGGGAGCGCAACCCGGGCTTCGGCGGCATTCACCCCGAGCCCATTCCCAAGTATTTGCACGCGCTGTTCGCCGCGCTGGCCCATGGCCTGGGTCGGGTGGGCCTGGCCACCGACGGCGACGCGGACCGCATCGCCGCGGTGGACGAGAAGGGCCGTTTCGTGGACCCGCACCGCATTCTGGCCCTGGCCGCGGATTACCTGGCCGGGCACAAAGGCTGGCGCGGCGCGCTGGTGCGCACGGTTTCCACCACCCGCATGATGGACCGCCTGGGGAGGTTGTATGACCTGCCGGTGCACGAGACGCCTGTGGGCTTTGACCACATCGCCGCGTATATGTTGGAAACCGAGGTGCTGGTGGGCGGCGAAGAATCGGGCGGCATGTCGGTGCGCGGGCACATCCCCGAGGGGGATGGGGTGCTCATGGGCCTGCTGCTGCTGGAAATGATGGCCGTGCGGGGCGCGGCCCTGGCCGACTTGGTGGACGATTTGCTGGCCCGGGTGGGGCCTGCGCATTATCGCCGGGTGGATTTGCGTTTGCGCCGCGCGGTGGACAAGGCCGCGCTCACCCGCCGGTTGGCCGAAGAGGCCCCCGCGACCTTGGGCGGCGAACCGGTGGTGGAAGTCAACACCCGCGACGGCTGCAAGTATGTGCTGGCCGACGATTCGTGGCTGCTCATTCGGCCTTCGGGCACCGAACCGGTGTTGCGGGTGTATGCCGAGGCCCGCAGCCCGGCCATGCTCGAGGCGCTGCTGGCTCACGGACGGGCCGTGGCCGAAAGCCTGCTATAGCGTGGGGGCCGTGGGGGAAAAGGGCCGTCGGCGTTGCGCTTGGCTCGCCGCTCCCTGCTCCCTCTCGGCTCCCTGCTTTCTGCGTTCCAGGAGGTGTGTGGTGAAAGCCGTGTTTTTGCGTCGTCATGGCGGGCCCGAAGTGCTGGAATATGGCGAAGTGCCCACGCCCGAGCCCGGGCCGGGCGAGGTGCGGGTGCGGCTGCACTATGCCGCGCTCAACCGGCTGGATTTGTGGGTGCGGGAAGGCTGGCCCGGGCTCAAGTTGCGCTATCCGCACATTTTGGGCGCGGACGGCGCGGGGGTGGTCGACGCGGTGGGACCGGGGGTAGACCCGGCCTGGGTGGGCCGGCGGGTGGTACTCAACCCCAACATCGGCTGCGGGCGCTGCGCGTATTGCCTGGCCGGGCAAGACAACATGTGCGACCACTGGCAGCTGCTGGGCGAAACCCGCAGCGGCACTTACGCCGAGGCCGTGGTGGTGCCCGAGCGCAATGTGCTGCCCGTGCCCGAGGGGTTTCCGCTGGAACAGGCCGCGGCCGCGGCGCTGGTGTATCAGACCGCCTGGCACTCCCTCGTCAGCCGGGGCGGGCTGCGGCCCGGCGAGTGGGTGCTGGTGGTGGGCGCGTCGGGCGGGGTGAACACGGCCAGCATCCAAATCGCCAAACTGGCCGGCGCGACGGTGGTCGTGGTGGGCTCCAACGCCCGCAAGCTGGAACTGGCCCGGACCTTGGGCGCGGATTACCTCATCGACCGCTCCCAAACCCCGGCCTGGCACCGGGAAGTGCGGCGCATCACGGGCAACCGCGGGGTGGATGTGGTGGTGGACAATGTGGGCACCACTTTCCCGCTGAGCTTCAAGGCCGCGCGCAAAGGGGGGCGCATTTTGACCGTGGGCAATACTGGCGGCCCGCGCTTTGAAATCGACAACCGCTTCATCTTCGGCAAGCACCTGAGCCTCATCGGCTCCACCATGTCGCCCCAGCAGGACTTTCGCACGGTGATGGGGCTGGTGTTCGCCGGCCGGCTGCGGGTAGTCATCGACCGCATTTTCCCCCTGGCCGAGGCCCGGGCCGCGCAGGAACACCTGGCCCAGGGCGCGCAGCTGGGCAAGGTGGTGTTGCGGGTGCGCTGAGGGGTGTGACTGCTGTTTCGGAGGGGATTGGTGCGCGGCGACCCAACGCCGCAATGCGTATAGTCATAGATAGGGGCCACGGGCCTCACCGATAGACCGACCCAGGCCCATAGTCGGGGGCTTGGCTTCTTCCTACATTGGGCCCGGCGCGTTCACTGGATGCCGCCCACCTTTGTCACCTCCTCCCCCGGGGGGAGGGGGAGCAGCGCGGTGCCGCGGCCGCGGCGGGTTTGCCAGGCCGCGGCGTCAACGCGCACGGCCTTGGCCGCATGACGGCGCAGGAAGAGCGTCACCCGCGTGGCGTCCTTCTCCCGCGCCCGCACGGCCAGCGCGGCCACCAGGCGCGCTTTTTGCGGCACAGGCCAGGCCGTCACCCCCGCGCCGTGGCGCTTTTGCCGGGGGAAGTCTTCCCATGGCACGCGCTTGCCCCGGCCCACGGAGGTGACCAGCAGCACGCCCGTGCGCTCGGGCCGGGCCGTGACCACCGCGGCCACCACCGCATCGTCGGCAGCCAGCTTGATGCCGGCCACGCCCCCCGCGGCCAACCCCTGGGGCCGCACTTCGGCCACGGCAAAGCGGATGCCTTTGCCCCCGCGTGTGAACAGCATCACTTCGCCGTCCCGGCGCGCGTCTAAGGCTGCCACCACCCGGTCGCCGGCGCTCAGGCGCATGAGCGCGAAGGGCCGGCTGCCCGGGCCGGGCAGGGCTTCCCAGGCGGTGGCTTTCACCCGGCCCCCCGCGGTGACGGTGAGCACCACCCGGGACGCGGCTTCCTCCTCCGGGGGCACGGGTAGCAACCCGGCTAAGGGGCCGGTTCCCCCCACCAGCCCGTGGGCCGGGGTCTCGGCTTCGGGCAGGGCTGCAACCGCGTGCATGGCCGCGGTGCCGTCTTCCCCCACGGCCAGCACCGCGCCCTCGGGCCGCGCCTGCACGGCCCAGGCCACGGCCTCCCGGCCCCAGGTTTTGGGTTTGCCCCCCGCGGGCAGGCGGGCCAGGCGGCCCTGGGCGTCGGCCACGACCCACACGGGCCCGGTCGCATCCGCGTGGGCGCGCAGGCGGGTGCGCCGCGGGTCGCCGTAGCGGGCTTTGAGGGCCAGCAGCTCCTGGGCCACGGCTTCCCGCAGGGCCGCGGGCGAGGCCAGTAATTTTTCCAGCTCCCGAATGCGCTTTTTGACGGCCTTGTGCTCGTCTTCCAGCTTCTTGCGCTCCAGCGCGGCCAAGCGGCGCAAGGGCATGTCGAGAATGGCCTGGGCCTGGTCGGGGCTGAGCTTGAAGCGCTTGCGCAGGTTGGCCCGGGCCGTGTCGACCCGCCGGGAGCGGCGAATGATGGCGATGACCTCGTCCAGGTGGGCCAGGGCCAGCAGCAGGCCTTCGAGAATGTGACGGCGGTGGCGCAGGGTTTCCAGCTCATGGGCGCTGCGCCGGCGCACCACTTCCAGGCGGTGTTCCAGATACACCCGCAGCATTTGCTTGAGGGAAAGCACCCGGGGCGCGGCGTCGACCAGGGCCAGCAGCATGATGCTGTAGGTGATTTCCAGCGCGGTCAGGCGGAAGAGGTCTTCGAGCACTTGCTGCGGGTTGGCGCCTTTGGCCAGCACCAACACCACCCGGATGCCGCGACGGTCGCTTTCGTCGCGCAAATCGGCCAGGCCCTGGAGTTTGCCGTTGCGCACCAGGTGGGCCACTTGCTCAATCCAGCGGGCTTTGTTGACGGTGTAGGGCAGTTCGGTCACCACCCACTGCTGGCGGCCGCGGCCCGGGGTTTCCAGGTGCGCCCGGCCCCGCACTCGAATGCGCCCGCGGCCGGTGCTATAGGCAGTCCGCAGGCCTTCGTCGTCGACAATTTCGCCGCCGGTGGGGAAGTCGGGCCCGGGCAGGCGCTGCATGAGGTCGGCTAAAGTAATGTCTTCCCATTGCTCCCAGCGGCGCAGCACATACACCAGCGCGTCGACCACTTCGCCCAAGTTGTGCGGGGGAATGTTGGTAGCCATGCCCACCGCGATGCCCGTGGAGCCGTTGACCAGCAGGTTGGGCAGGGCCGCCGGCAGCATCGTGGGCTCTTCGAGACTGGCGTCGAAGTTGGGAACCCAATCGACCGTGGCCCGGCTCAGGTCGCGCAGCAATTCCATGGCCGCGGGGCTCAGGCGGGCCTCGGTGTAGCGCATGGCCGCCGGCGGGTCGCCATCGATGGAGCCGAAATTGCCCTGCCCATCCACCAGGGGGTAGCGCATGGAAAAGGGCTGCGCCAGGCGGGCCAGGGCCTCGTATACGGCCTGGTCGCCGTGGGGGTGGAATTTGCCCAGCACCTCGCCCACGATGCGCGCGCTTTTGCGGTGGGGTTTGTCGGGCGTGAGGCCCATTTGGTGCATGGCATACAGCAACCGGCGCTGCACCGGTTTGAGGCCATCGCGCGCGTCGGGCAGGGCCCGAGCCACGATGACGCTCATGGCGTAGTCCAGATAGGCCTGCTGCATTTCGTGGACGATGTCCACCGGAATGACACGAGCCGTTGTCGTGGGCATGGTCGAACCTCGGAGCCAGGGGATGGGGGAGGGGGAGCAGGGGGAAGGGCTTCAGGCCGGGGCCGTGCCGCGGGGCCTGTGGGCCATCGGTTACTGCGCCATTTGTGCCAGCCACTGTCTCAGATACGGCTGGGCGAAGAGGGCCGGGGTGCCGCCCGTGTGCCAGAAGAGCACCGGGCCGGTGGTGGGCAGGGCGCGTTCCCGGGCCAGGCCCAGCAGCCCGGCCAGGCCGCGGCCCGTATAGACCGGGTCCACCAGCAGGCCTTCGCGGCGCGCGGCCAGGCGCATGGCCTCGGCTTCGGCCGCGGTGAAAACGCCGTAGCCGGGCCTGGCCCAGACGTCGTGCACTTCGACCTCGGTCGGGTGCACCCGCTCCCGTCGGCCCCACAGGGCCAGGGTCTGACTGGCCAGCTCGGCCACGCGTTCGGCCAGGGCGGGCCGCGGTTCGTCGACGCTGATGCCCACGATGCGGCCCCGGTAGCCCAAGACGCGCGCGCCGGCCACCAGCCCGGCCTGGGTGCCGCCCGACGAAGAAGCCAGCACGATGGCCGCGGGGGGCGTAGGCATTTGCGCCAGGGCTTCGGCCAGGGCCCGGGCATAGGCCGACGCGCCCAAGGGGTTGGAGCCGCCATAGGGGATGAGATAAGGGCGTCGGCCCTGGTCGCGCAAGGCTTCCACCGTGGCGCGCAGGGCCTGGTCCCGCTGGGCGCGGTCGGTCCACACCACCTGCGCGCCGAAGAGCGCATCCAGGGCCAGGTTCCCACTGCCGCGGGCCGGTTCGGTCGGTTCCCCCGCCAGCACCAGCACGGCCTGCAGACCCAGCCGGGCCGCCGCGGCCGCAGTTTGGCGACAATGGTTCGATTGCACCGCGCCGGCGGTGACCACGGTATCGGCGTGTTGGGCCTGGGCCTCGGCCAGCAGAAATTCCAGCTTGCGGGTTTTGTTGCCGCCAAAGGCCAGGCCGGTGAGGTCGTCGCGTTTGACCCACAGCTCCAGGCCCAGCTCGCGACCCAGGCGGGGCAGGGGGTGAACCGGCGTGGGGCCGGGTATCAGGGCCAGGCGAGGCAGGTGTTCCCAGGGGGTGGTCATGGCGTCCTCCGGGTCAGGGCCACCATATGTAGAGCAGGGTGGGGGAAGGCCCCAGGGGCTCGGGCCACGGGGTCAGGGCCGTGGCCAGGGGGTTCCCCGTCGAGGGCGCCGCGCCCCGCAGCAGCGCGGCCAGGGGCGAATAGCCGGGGTAGTACCGCACCACTCGCGGGGTGCCGGCGATATGCCCCATTTTGGCGGCTTTGGCGATGGCGTCGTCTTCGTAGCCCAGGGCGTCGATGAGGCCTTTTTCCAGCGCTACGGGGGCCAGAAAGACGCGGCCGTCGGCCACTTCTTGCACCTGGGCCATGGAAAGGTCGCGATTTTCGGCCACCACTTCCATGAAGTGCTGGTGCACCTGGGTCATCAGGTTTTGCAGGTAGGCCCGTTCCTCGGGCTTGAGGCCGCGGTAGATGCTGCCCATGTCTTTGGCTTCGCCGGCGGTGATGACCTGGGCCTCGACGCCGATTTTTTCCATGAGCCCCTGGGCGTTGAGGAACACGGCGATGACGCCGATGGAGCCGGTGAGGGTGTTGGGCGTGGCGATGATGCTATCGCCGGCCAGGCTGATGTAATAGCCGCCCGAGGCCGCGACTTCGTCCATGTAGATGATGAGGGGCTTGTCGACCTGGGCCAAGGCCTGGTAGATGCGGTCGCTGGCCACTACGCTGCCGCCGGGGCTGTTGATGTGCAGCACGATGGCCTTGACC
The DNA here is from genome assembly GCA_026985995.1 of Anaerolineales bacterium. Taxonomy (GTDB): domain Bacteria; phylum Chloroflexota; class Anaerolineae; order Anaerolineales; family DRMV01; genus JAADEN01. The sequence continues at coordinate 2,712 of JALSPJ010000253.1, read as the reverse complement.
TGGGGGTCGTCTTCCAACCGCCGCACTAAGGGGATGATGTCGTCCGCGGCGGCCACCGCGGTGGGCGTGGGGCCGCTTTGGCTGGCGCTGACGATGGGCCCGGTGACCTGCACGATGGCCACGGTGGGGCCGGTGGGCGGGCCCGAAACATGCTCGCTGTAGACCTGGGGCGCGACGGCCGCGGCTCCGGCCATGCCCGCGGAGCTGCTGAGGGCCAGCCCGGCAAAGCACGAGAACGCGATGAGGCTGAGGCCGCAGGCGGGCAGCAAAAAGCCCAGGGCCACGCCCAGCAAGGTCCAGCGGGCGATGGCCGTGCCGCCGGTTCCTGCGGCGGGAGCCGGGCGGGAACGCGGAGCCGGGCGGGGGGTGGGCGATGGCGGCGTGGGCGCAGTCATGGGCGTTCCTCCGAAGGCGACAAGGCATGGATGGCGTAAGGCAGCGGCTTCATCTTATCACATTTCATCAGGGGGAAGGTGCGGCGCGGCGTGGGGCGCTTCGGCGGGCGAATGCGCGTCGTCTTGCCGGGCCTGCTGCTCCATTTCCACCAGCACCTGCACCAGGGCCTCCAGGGCTACTTTTTGCTTGCGATAGAGCTCGGCCTCCGAAAGGGCCAGGCGGCGGGCCACTTCGCGGCCCTTGTGCCCCTGGAGGAATTTCAGGTCCAGGATGTTGTAAAGCAGCCACTCCGCGGTGAAGCGGCGTTCGCCCGCGGGGCGCAGGCGTTCGACCGCGGCCCGCAGCACATCGCGCAGCGCGTGCACGGGGTGCTCGTAGCCCTGGGCTTCGCGCACTTGTTGCACAATGCGCCACTTGAGCAGGGGGCTGCGGCTGAGCTTGGGGCCGCCCCAGTAGTGGCGCAGCGCATCGCGCACCCATTGGGCCAGCTCGGGCTCGGGGGGAAGGTCCTCCAGGGGGGCCAGGACGCGCTCCTGGTCGTAGCGGGCCGCGGCGCGCAGCCGGGCCAGGGCCTGGGCGCGCGGGGGCGCGGCTTCCAGGGCCTGCAACAGGCGACGACCCCGCTGCCATTCGGCCAGGGCCCAGGTCATGCGTTCCAGCAAGGGCTGCAGCGCGGCCCATTGGCCGGCATCGGGCCGAGTGGCGGTGCCCGCGGGGCGGTGTATGCCCACCACACCCCACAGCCGGGCCTCGGGCCCCGGCCCCCGCAGGGGGAAGACCCACCAGCCGTCCCAGGCGAAGCCCTGGGGGCGGGCAGCGGCTTCGTTGGCCTGGGCCCAGGCGTGCAACACCGCATCGTGGGGCAACGCGTCCACCGTGCCGCTCAGCACCCACTGTCGCACCTGGCCGTCTTCCACCAGGGCCACCCACGCGGCCGGAACCTGCAGGCGGTCACACGCCGCGGCCAGCAGGGCTTCCAACAGCTGGTGCACATCCCGGTCCGTGAACAGGTTTTGCTGCAACCGCCACAGGCGCACCCATTGGGGGCCTTCTTTCCAGCCCAGCACCCAGCCCTCCCACCAGGGGATGAACACATCCCACAGGTGCTGGATGAGCAGCAGGGCGAGCACCATGGTGACCGGCACCAACCAGGGGTAAGCCGCCCCCCAGCGGGCCTGGCTCCAGCGGCGCACCGCGGTGGTGAGGCCCAGCACCACAATGGCCGTGGCCGGGCCGCGGGCCAGCCAGCGCATGAGGCGCATTTGCACCCAGCGGTCGGGCAGAGGCGCGTCGAAGAAGGCCACCGCGTAGGCCATGAGCACCAGCAGCAGCGTCACGGCCATGTGGATGAGCAGCGCTAAGAGCCAAAACGCGGCTTCCCAGCCGTTGCCCGTGGGAAAGCCCAGGGTGAGGTAGGGGAAGGACCCCATGCCCACCATGACGGCCCCGGCCAGCAGGTAGGTCATGCGCCGGCGGGAGGTCGGGCTGAAGGTGCGACGGCGGGCGCGTTCCAGATTGACCCAGGCCCACAGCATGACGGCCCAGTAGTAGAGGGCAAAGCCCACCGCGCCCCAGGCCGGGCGAAAATGCGGCGCGGGTTGAAACTGCACCGCGCGCCACAGCCATTGCGGCCGGGCGAGCATGAGGGCCGTGCCCGCGAGGGCCAGGGCGTAAACGGCCTGCACCGCGCGCCGGCGGCGGCCGCGCGAAGGGCGGCCCGTGGTGGCCAGCACCGCGTCGGAAAAATGCAGGTAGGCCGCGGGCAGCCACAGCGCGGCCACCCACAGCACGGTGAGCCAGAAGCGCTGTGCCGTGGGGGTTGGGGCTGTGCTGCTCAGCGCTTTGCCGCCATAGAGGGCTGTGAGCGCGGCCAGCAGGACGACATACGCCCAAGTGAGCCGCTGGCGCAGGTTGTAGGTGAGGGCATAGACCAACAACCCCAGCGCAATGATGCCTACCCCCGCGGCTAAGGTTTGGTCGAGCGTGCGCAAAACGGCCAGCACGGTGCTCATGGGAGGGCTCCTGGGCCCGGCTTCACCGCGGGCCTACCCGAAAGCGCACCCGACACGGCGGCTGCGGGTTCCCCGCGTTGTCGACCACGACCAGTTGCAGCCAATATTCGCCGGCCGGCAGCAGGTCCGTGTTCCACCCTTGCACCAGCACATCGTCCACCTTGGGCGTGCGGCCTACATCGATGGTCAAAAAGAGGGGCTGTTCCACGGGGGCAAATTCTACCTTGTAGAAGCCGAAGTTTTCGATGCGCGCGGTGCCCCGGATGTCGATTTCCCCTTCCACCTGCGCGCCGTCTTCGGGGAA
>JALSPJ010000252.1 GCA_026985995.1 Anaerolineales bacterium | reverse complement strand
AGATTCTGCCCTTCAGGGCCTCAGGGCCGGGCGTGGGTGTTGGGGTTGGCGTGGGTGTTGGGGATGGAGTGGGGGTGGGGGTGGCCGAGGGGCGCACAGTGGGGCTCACCATCTGATGCGCGGCCTGGGGCGTTGCCGAAGGAGCGGGGGCAGAGGTGCAAGCCGCCAGGCTCAAGACCAGGATGAGGCCCAAAAGCCACAAGCGACGCATGATGCTCCCTCCTCAGGTAGGCGTGGAGATGGTACTGGAAGCATTATACCCTAACTCGGCCCGATGCGGCAGCAGCCGTGCGGCCGATGGTGTCGCCCAGCCCTTTGGAAGGCAGCGCCCCGGCGCCGCTTTCATTCGAAGCGCCAAGGGGATGCAACCGCGGATGCACGCGGATAGACGCGGATGAACGACAGCAGGCAGCAGTCAGCAGGGAGCAGGGAGCGGGGAGCGGCCCCCGCAAGCCGCCATCTTCCAACCACCAACCACCAGTCTCTAACCTCCAACTACCAACTTCTAACCTCAAACCTCCAACCTCCAACTTCCACGAAAAACCCGGCCCCCGGCCGGAGGGAAAGCCGGGGACCGGGCCGCGGGAGGAGGGCCACCAATGGAGGGAGGAGGGCGCCAGACGAACGGATTACGCCATCTTCTCGTGCACCACTTCCCGGAAGCGCTCACGCACCCCCTCGAAGGGAATGCGCTGCAGCACCTCGTCGAAGAATCCTTCGACGATGAGGCGCTTGGCCGTTTCTTCAGACAGGCCGCGGGTGCGCAGGTAGAACACCTGCTCTGCGTCGATGCGGCCCAAAGTCGCGCCGTGGGTGCAGCGCACTTCGTTGGCCATGATTTCCAGGCCGGGGATGGAATCGGCCCGCGCGCCTTCGCTCAAGATGAGGTTGCGGTTGGCCTGGTAGCCATCGGTGTGCTGCGCTTCGGGCGCGACATAAATCATGCCCTGCCACACCGAGCGGGCCGTGTCTTTGAGCGCGCCTTTGAAGAGCAAGTCGCTGGTGGTGTGGGGCGCCAGGTGGTTCTGCTGGGTATCGTGGTCCATGTGCTGGTGGTCGTCGGCGAAGTAGAAGCCCGACATGTAGCCTTCCGCGCCTTCTTCCACTAGGTCGATTTCCATGAAGGACTTGAGCAGCCGGCTGCCCACCGAACCGAAAATCCAGTTGGCTTTGCCCTGGCGGTGCACTTTCACCCGCTCGTGGCTGAAGTGCCACACATGCTCGCCCCACGATTGCAGTTCCACCAGGCGCAGGTCGGCCCGGGGGCCCACATGCACTTCCACCACGCCCACATGCAGGCTGGGTTGGGTTTGATTGGGCGATGCCCATTCGACGATGACCGTCGCGGCCGCGCCTTCTTCCAACCACACCAGCACATGGTCGAAGTGGGCCACATCTTCGCCCGGGCCCCACAGCAGCACATGCAAGGGGCGCTCAACCCGCACCCCCGCGGGTACGATGACCACCGCGCCGTTTTGGGCCAGCGCGTGCCCCAGTGCGGCGAATTTGCCCTCCGCGGGGGGCACGACCTGGCCGAAGAGGGGCACCACCCGGTCCGCGTGCTCGGCCTCCGCGGTGCGCAGGTCCACGAAGAGCACACCTTGCTCGGCCACCGCGGGCTCTAAGCGGCGCAGGTGCACCCGGGGGCCGTGGAGCACCAGCTCCCCGGCCGGGGCCTCGTCGGCCAGGGCCCGCAGCAAATCGGGGGTGGGCTCGGGCGCTTCGGTGCCCTGGGCCAGCGCCTTGGGGCTGGGCATGCGACGGATGTCGGTGCGCCGCCACGGCTCGTCTTGGGTGGTGGGCCAGGGCAGATGAGTGAAGATGTCCCAGGCTTCGGTGCGCCAGGCCCGGGCCGCGGGCTGGGTGCTGGCGATGGCCTCGGGGCCAAAAGCCAGGCTGGGCCCGGCCCGCCGCGTCCGGCGACGAACGACCACTTTCTCAGGCATGAAAACCTCCGTTTGCATTGCGTTCCAGGTTGACCGCCACAGGCAGCTTTAGCCGATGGAACCTTCCATTTCCAGTTGCACCAGGCGGTTGAGTTCCACCGCGTATTCCATGGGCAATTCCCGCACCAGGGGCTCGATGAAGCCGGCCACGACCATGGTGGTGGCTTCTTCCTCGCTCAAGCCCCGGCTGCGCAGGTAAAACAGTTGCTCTTCGCCCACCTTGGAAACCGAGGCCTCGTGGCCGATGGTCACATCATCTTCCTCGATTTCCATGTAGGGGTAGGTGTCGGAGCGGGAGTGCTCGTCGATGAGCAACGCGTCACACACCACATTGGAGCGCACCCGCTTGGCGCCCCGCTGCACCCGCACCAGGCCGCGGTACGAGGCCCGGCCCGTGCCCTTGCTCACCGACTTGGAGACAATCTTGCTGGTGGTATCGGGCGCGATGTGGATGACCTTGCCGCCGTTGTCGATGACCTGGCCGTCCTTGGCGAAGGCCATAGACAGAATTTCGCCGTGCGCGCCCGGTTCCAACAGATAGCACGAGGGGTACTTCATGGTTACCTTGGAGCCGATGTTGGCGTCCACCCATTCCATGGTCGCATCGCCATACACCAGCGCGCGCTGGGTGACCAGGTTGTACACATTGGTGGACCAGTTCTGGATGGTGGTGTAGCGGAAGCGCGCGCCCCGCTTGACCACAATTTCGATGACGCCGGTGTGCAGGGAATCGGTGCTGTAGAGGGGCGCGGTGCAGCCTTCCACATAGTGCGCCTCCGCGCCTTCGTCGACGATGATGAGGGTGCGCTCGAACTGGCCGATGTTGGCCACATTCAGGCGGAAGTAAGCCTGCAACGGCTGCTCGACTTTGACCCCCGGCGGGATGTAGACGAAGGAACCGCCGGACCACACCGCGGAGTTGAGCGCGGCGAATTTGTTGTCTTCGATGGGCACCACCTTGCCGAAATACTGGCGGAACAGGTCGGGGTAGTTCTTGAGACCTTCCTCAATGCTGACGAAAATCACGCCCATGCGGTCCAGTTCTTCCTTGACCCGGTGGTAGACCATCTCGGATTCGAACTGCGCGCCCACACCGGCCAGGAACTTCTGCTCGGCCTCGGGAATGCCCAGGCGCTCGAAAGTGCGCTTGATTTCCTCGGGCACCTCGTCCCACGAACGGCTTTCCCGCTCCGCGGGCTTGACATAGTAGACGATGTCGTCGAAGTTGAGGTCCGACAAATCAGGGCCCCAGTTGGGCATGGGGCGCTGGAGGAAGTGCTTGAGCGCGCGCAGGCGGAATTCCAGCATCCACTCGGGCTCGCCTTTGAGCTCCGAGATTTTGCGCACCACCTCTTCGCTCAGGCCCTTGGGGGCCTTGTAGACATACACCTCAGGCGATTTCCAGCCGTAACGATATTCTTCAATTTCGCGCAACAGGGCGACATCTTGCGTCGTCATGATGACCTCCAGGGGGAAGGGCTGGGGACCGGCTCAAGCCGCGGGCGAAACGGGTTCCTCGCGCCACTGCTTGTAACCCTCGGCCTCCAGCTGGTCGGCCAGTTCGGGGCCGCCCGAAGCCACGATGCGGCCATCGACCAAAATGTGCACATAATCGGGCCGAATGTGGTCCAAAATGCGCTTGTAGTGGGTGATGACCAGGAAACCCCGTTCAGGCCCGCGCAGCGCGTTGATGCCATGGGCCACGGCCCGCAGCGCGTCGATGTCGAGGCCGCTGTCGGTTTCGTCGAGAATGGCGAACTCGGGGTCCAGCACGGCCATTTGCAACACTTCGGTCTTCTTCTTCTCGCCGCCGCTGAAGCCGTCGTTCAAATAACGGCCAGCAAAATCGGGGCTCAGGCCCAGCAGGCGCATCTTCTCGGTGAGCAGCTTGCGGAACTCGAGCACCGAGATGCCGGGGTCATCGGGGTTCTGGGCCTGGCGCTTGGCGTTGAGCGCGGCCCGCAGGAAATTGGCCACGGTAACGCCGGGCACGGCCACGGGGTACTGGAAGGCCAGGAACAAGCCCAAATGGGCCCGCTCTTCGGGGTCGAGCTCCAGGATGTTTTGGCCCTTGAAGAGCACCTCGCCCTCGGTGACCTCGTAGGCCGGGTGGCCCATGAGCACATAGGCCAGGGTGCTTTTGCCCGCACCGTTGGGGCCCATCAGAGCGTGCACCTCACCCTTGCGCAGGGTCAGGTTGACGCCTTTCAAAATCTCACGCTCTTCGGTGCGAGCGTGCAAGTTGCGAATTTCCAGGGTGTCCGTCATGGGAGGCACTCTCCTTGCGTTGATAGTTTGGAATGGTTCCAGGTTGCGGAAACCAAAGCGCCCTCATTATACCGGTTTGGGGGCCGGGCGTCAATATTTGGAAGAGAAAAATCTAAAAAATCTTGACGCCGCGACGGGCCTGGGGTATACTCAAAGCCGCAAGAGGAAAGCGCATGGGTAAGACTCGCGATCGTTTGTTACGCTTGCTACTGACCAGACCTCGCCGCACGGTGAAGGAACTGGCCGAGGAATTGGGCATCAACCCCATTTCCGTGCGGCATCATCTCACGCGGCTGGAGGCCGAGGGGCTCATTACTTCGGAAGAAGAGCGCCACGGCGTGGGCCGGCCGCGGCGGGTGTATTTCCTCACGCCTCTGGGCCTGGAGAAATTCCCCTCCCGGTATGTGCAGTTCACAGTGCGCCTGTTGCAGCAGCTCAAGGAAACCCTACCGCCCCACATGGTGGGTCAGCTGTTCACCCAAATGGCCCGCCAAATGGCCCAGGATTATGTGGACCAGGTGGAAGACCTGAGCCTGGAGGAACGCCTGGACTTCCTGGCCCACTTGCTGCAGCAAGAGGGCTTCACCGTGGAATGGGAACGGGAAGGCGACCGCTACCTGTTGCGCGAGATTTCCTGCCCTTACCTGCACATTGGCCAAAATCACCCCGAAGTGTGCGCGGTGGACGAAACCCTTATTGCCGCGCTGCTGAACATCCCCGCGGCCCGGGTGCAATGCATCCTGGATGGGGACCATGTATGCACTTATGTCATTCCGGCCCAGCAAGTGGGCCCGCCAAACCTCAAACAGGAGCAAACCCCATGACCGACCGCCCGAACGACGCGACCCCCGCGATGCCGCAAGAGCAGGCCGAAAAGCCCCAGCCGGGTTCCAACCGCCCGCGCTGGCAAATCGAAGATACGCACCCCGACAAGGTCGAGGAGCTCATCAAGGGCTTTCGCACCATCGTCGACCCTGAAATCGGCCTGGATATCATCGCCCTGGGCCTGGTGCGCGATGTGCGCATCGACGACGAGAAGAACGAGGCCGTGGTGACCATGATTTTGACCACGCCCTTCTGCCCCTATGGGCCGGCGTTGCTCGAAATGAGCCGCCAAAAGGCCGAACAAATTCTGGGCATGCCCACTTCTATCGAGATGGGCACCGAAGTGTGGGACATGAGCATGGTCGAAGACGGCGAACTGCTCAAAAAATGGGGCCTCTGGTGGTAAATCCCGAACACAGGCGGGGCAACCACCTATCACAAGGGAACCGCGCGGGCTATCCCGCGCGGTTTTGTTTACAGGGGTGGAGTGTTAGAGATCGGTGGTTGGTGGTTGGAAGTTAGCGGGTGGCGGGGCCGCGTTTGCTCCCTGCTGACCGCTCATCGCTCACCGCTCTTTTTCATCCGCGTGTATCCGCATATATCCGCGGTTTCATCCCCCAGGGCGCACCGCCGTGCGCCCCTACCGGGCCGGGCGACCCGCCGGGTCGCCCCTACCCCGCGCTCTCTGCTCCCTGCTGACTGCTGACTGCTGACGCTGTCCTTCTTCCGTGTCCATCTGTGTTTTTCCGTGGTTTTTCCATTTTATCCGCGTCTATCCGCGTTTATCCGCGGTTTCATCCCCTCCCGCGCGCGTTGCGGCGGGCCATGCCTCGGCCGGGCCCCACCAGTGCAAACGACCGCCGCGCATCTCGGCCACATGGCGGGCATATTGCCGCACCAGCCGCGTATCGTGGGTAATCATCACGATGGTCACCCCCTCGCGGTTGAGCTCCAGCAGCAAATCCATCAGCGCGTACGCGGTGTTACGGTCCTGGCCAAAAGTGGGCTCGTCGAGGATGAGCAGCCGGGGCGCGACGGCCAGCATGGTGGCCACGCTGAGGCGGCGTTTTTGCCCCTGGCTGAGGCGGAACGGGTTTTGCCCCGCGTGGGCTTCCAGGCGAAAGCGGCGCAGCAAGGCCTGCACCCGCGCCCGCACCTGGGCTTCGGGCACCCCCCGGGCCCGCAGGCTGTAGGCCACTTCGTCGGCCACCCGCTCGGTGACGAACTGATGCTCGGGGTTTTGGAACACGAAACCGGCCCGGGCGGTGATGGCTTCCAGCGAGAGGTGCTCGACCGGCTCACCGAACAGGCGCACCCGGCCCGCAGTGGGGCGCAGGCCCAAGTGCAGCATGAGCCGGGCCACGGTGGTTTTGCCCGCGCCGTTGGGGCCCACCAGGGCCAAAAAGTCGCCCTGGGGAACCCGCAGGGAGACCCCGCGCACCACTTCGGGGCCCTCGGGCGTGTAGGCGAAGTGGACATCTTCCAGCGCCACGGCCGGCGGGTCGTAGCGCAGGGGCGTGGTGTGGTGGGCCCGCCACGCGGCCCGGGGGTCCAGCGCCGCGGGCAGCCACAGCCCCGCGGCCAGGGCTGCGTCGCGATGCCGGCGCAGGGTTTCCCACGGCGGGCCTTGGGCCAGCACGCGGCCCTTTTCGCCCAGCAGCACCACCCGGTGGGCCAGGGGCAGGGCCTGGTCCACCCGGTGTTCCACCAGCAGCAGGGTGTGCTGCCCTTGCAGGCGCTTCAGGGTGCGGAAAAAGGCCGCGGTGGCCGCGGGGTCCAGGTGGGCCGTGGGTTCATCGAGGGCCAAAAGGGGCGGGCCCATGGCCAGCAGCGCGGCCAGGGCCACCCGTTGCTGCTGCCCGCCCGAAAGCGCGTCCAAACGGCGGTGGCGATAGGGCAACATATCCACCGCCTGCAGCGCGGCGGTAATGCGGCGCGGCATGGCCGCGGGGGGCACCCGCAGGTTTTCCAGCCCAAAGGCGATTTCGTCTTCGACGACCAAAGTGGCAAAGCTGGCTTCCGGGTCCTGGAAGAGCAGCCCAATGCGGGTCGCGAGCGCGCCGGGCCGTTCGCGGAGCGGTTCCACCCCCAAAACCCGCACCCGGCCCCACACCCGAGCCGGCAAATTGTGGGGAATGAGCCCGGCCAAAGTGAGCAAAAAGGTGCTCTTGCCGCCCCCCGAGGGGCCCAGGAGCAGCACCGTTTCGCCGGGCTGCACGCTCAGGTCCAGCCCATCGAGGGCCGGTTCCGGGGCCCGGGGGTAGTGCACCCCCAGGCCCTGGGCTTCGATAGCCGGCGTGGTAGTCACGGTTACGGTTGCTGGCCCAGCAGTTGTTCCACCTGCTGCTGGAAGGCGTCGATGCCGTACGCGCCTTCCAGTCGGCCAATGACCTGGCCGTTGCGGTCGAGGAAGATGAAGGTGGGCGTGGCGTTGACGCCGTATTTTTGCGTGCCTTCTTCTTTATCTTGCAGCGCCCGTTGTTCACCCCGGCCCGAATCCAGGCACTCGG
>JALSPJ010000251.1 GCA_026985995.1 Anaerolineales bacterium | reverse complement strand
TGTCGAGGCCCAGCTGCCCGGCCAGGGTGATGAGGTGCTGGCGGGTGAAGATGTTGGGGTTGCCCCGCGCCTGAGGCGCGGCGACGAAGAGCAGGTCGTGGTAAGGCCAAAACGCGTCTTGCTCCAGCGCGCAGTACAGGCCCGCGCCCGCGGCCAAGGAGCGCGGGCCGCCGATGGCGTCGCCCATGGTGCGATAGACGAAGCGCACTTTGCCCGGCATGACCAGGGTGCGCACCAACGCGTCTTCGGTCTCTCGGTAAAAGCTTTGGCAGTGGGGGCAGAGGAAGTCGGAGAATTCGACGATGGTGATGGGTGCGTCGGCCTGGCCCAAGGCGTTGCCGTCGGCTAAGGTTTCGTAGTAATCCTTGCCCTCGATTTGGGCGATTTGGGTCTTGAAGGACCGCGATTGCCACCAGATGATGCCAGCCAGCACGATGATGACGACGCCGACGATGATGCCCAGGAGGGCCATTTGTTGCCGGCGACGGGCTTTGCGGCGGCGTTCCAGCAAATCTCGCGTGGACATAAGCACCTCTCGCATGCAGAAGATGGGGCCGGGGCGCGCCCCAGCCCAGGGCGAATGGATGGGGATGGGTATTATACTGGAAGTTGGGGGTTGGAAGATGGGAGATGGCGATTGGCGGGCGCGCAGCAAAACCGCGGCTGCGCGCCCGGCCGTGTGCGTCGTTGGCCTTTTCGTGTGGCCCTGGTTCCCCGGCCCCCTGCCTTCGTCCGGCTGTCTTCCCCTGAGGTCGGGGTGCTGTGCTGGCCCGGGCTCAGCCGCCCTTCAAGAAGGCCTCCAGGGCCTCGCGGCTGATGCGATAGGCCGAGCCGATTTTGCGGGCCTTGAGGTCCCCGGCTTCGATGGCCGCGATGACATCCTGCGGCGACACCCGCAGCACCTGGGCCGCTTCTTCGGGGGTGAGAATGGGCGGCAAGGCATTCAACCCGCCGCTGGCGCCACCGGCGCCCATGGTTTGCATTTGGCCTAAGGTTTGGGCCATCATCTGCCCCAGGCCCATGCCCGCGCCCAGGCCCGCGGTGAGCCCCGCGCCGCCCGAGGGGTTCTGCGCGGCTTCCCGCATGGCATCCGCGGCCTGCAATTGCGCGTAAGTGCGCGGGTCCAGCAAGCCCCGGCTGCGCAATTCCTCCGCGGTGGTTTCCGAAGGCACCATGCTGGCGATGACGAAAGTCTTGAGCTGCAGGCCGATGGCCTCGAATTCCTCCGCGGCCTTGGCCCGCACCGCGGCGCTCAGTTCGTCCAGCAGCCCCAGCAGGTCTTGCACCGTGCGATATTGCCCGGCCAGTTCGCCCAAGGTATCGGTGAGGGCGCGCAGCAGGCGGCTGCGCAGGTCGTTTTCAATGTCGACCGTACGATACAGCCCCCGCTGGCCCACAATTTGGGTCACGAACTGCTGGGGATTGGCCACCTGATAGGAATACACCCCAAAGCCCTTGAGCAGCAGCCAGCCCAGGCCCACGCCGGGGGTTTGCACCGGAATGGGCTGCGGCGTGCCCCACTTGCGGTCGCGGAATTCGTGCATGGCCACGAAATACACTTCCGCAGGAAAAGGCGTTTTGCCGTCGAACAGGCGGCCCAATTGCCGGGTGAGCAGGGGCAAATTGGCGGTGGAAAGGGTGTGCCGTCCCGGGCCAAACACATCCAGCGCCTTACCATCGCGGAAGAACACCGCGGCCTGGGATTCGCGCACGATGAGCTGCGAACCCCAGCGGAAATTGCCGGGGCCCGTTTCGGGGAAGCGGCGCACGATTTCGTCGGGACGGGGGTCGGTCCATTCAATGACATCGAACACACGAGCCATGGGGAACCTCCTTTGAGGTCGAGGGAGCGCGACACGCGGGCCCCGGGTTTTGGGGAACCGTCGGGGGCGGTGCGCTCGCGCGAACGGGCCGCCTCAGGCTGCGGCCAACAACACTTCTTCGCGGCGGTGGAAGGTGGTCAGGGCCTCCCGGGCCAGACGCATCAGGTCGGCCAGGGCGGGGCCGAAATCGTCACCGCCCACCGCGGCTTGCAGGCGCTCGACGGCTTGGGCCAGCTGGTCGGCCGTTTCCCACAGCTGCAGGTCAAAGGCGTAGAGTTGGGCCAGCTGGGGTTCGTTGATTTTGACCGCGTCGAAAATGCCGGCGTAACCATAAGCCGCGGTGCGAATCTGGTCGGCCAAAGTTTGCAGCCGCACCACCGCGGCTTCCACATCATCCAGCCAGCGCAAGCCGCCGCTGCGCAGCAGCGCGCGTTGCACCTGGCTCAGGCGTTGCACCTGCTCCATAATGCGCCGGGCCAGGGCGGCGCGCAGCAGCTTGTCGGCTTCGCGGCGGGTTTCCCTGGCCTTGTAGCCGGCAAAGCCGGGCACCCGGGCGGCCAGTTTCTCCACCGCGTTGCGCATGGCCTCCACCGACGACAGCGGGTCTTGAACACTCATGCGGCCCTCCTTCGGGGCGCGCGCCCGGTCGCACCCAGGCGCGAGTTTTTTGGACATCATCTTCATTGTACCAGATGGGGGAAGGGCTGGGCGCGCCAGAAGCGTGGATGAACGACAGCAGTCAGCGGTCAGCAGGGAGCGCGGTAGGGGCGACCCCACTGGTCGCCCGCCGCGGTAGGGGCGCGCGGCGGCACGCCGGGGGAGGATGAAACCGCGGATGTACGCGGATAACCGCGGATAAAAAAGAAACCACGGATGAGCACGGATGGACACGGAAAAAAGACGGCAGGGAGCAGCGAGCGGCCAGCAGGGAGCAGGGAGCCACGCGCGGCCCCCGCCAACTTCCAACCTCTAACCACCAACCACCACCTTCCCACCCTCTCTTTTACGCCGCCAATAAAGGAAATCCTGCGCGGGGCGTCCCTGGGCCAGGGCCTTGGCCTCGAATTTGGTGGTGGGGCGGCGTTCCCGGGCCGGGGGGTAAGGGCCGCCCTGGGGGTTGGCATTGCGAAACGCGGGGTGGGTGTCGAGCACGGCTTGCATGTGGGCTGCGTAGTCGGGCCAGTCGGTGGCCAGGTGCAGCCAGCCGCCGGGCTTGAGCTTGCGGGCCAGCAGGTCGGCGAACGCCGGCTGCAGCAAACGCCGTTTGCGGTGGCGGCGCTTGGGCCACGGGTCTGGGAAGAAGATTTGCACCCCGTCCAGGCTGGCGTCGGGCAGCGCGCGGGTGAGCACCTGCCAGGCGTCGGCCACAAAGACGCGCACATTGGTCAGGCCCTCGCGCGCCAGCCCTTGCAGCAGCGCGCCCACGCCGGGCCGGTAGACCTCGGTGCCCAGGAAATCCCACTCGGGATGCGCCCGGGCCTGCTCCAGCAGCGCCTGCCCATCGCCAAAGCCGATGTCGAGCACCAGGGGGGCCCGGCGGCCAAAGACGGCCTCGGGGTCCACGGGCTGGTCCGCGGGCAACCCATAGTGCGGGCCCCACTGCGCCAGCGCGCGGCGCTGCGCGGGGGTCAGGCGACCTTCCCGCAGCACGAAGGAGCGCACCTGCCGCGCGTGGGGGAAGGGCGCGGCCGCGGGCGCGCGCAGCCGGGGGCACGAGCCCGGGTCGCGGCCCTGGAGCAGGTCCGCCAGCCACAGGGCCAGGTCGCGGCGCAGCGCGGCCACATCCAGCCCCTGCCAAACCCAGGGCGCGGCGGCCAAGTGCTTGAGCGCGCGGCGGGCCACTTTGACTGCGCCGCGCGGATTGCCCCGCTGCCGGTGCAAACAGGCCACGGCCACTTGCGTGAGGCCCTGCCACACCTCCCGGGCGATGGGGTCCTGGGCCGCGCGCCATGCGTCTTCCCAGGCCTCGTGCGCGGCGAAGAAATCGCCCTGGGCATAGGCCTGCGCGGCGTGGCGGGCTTCGGTCGGCCAGGTGGGCGGCGGGAAAGCTGGCGCAGTCACGGGCTTCCTTCCTGCAGGGGAGTGAGGGCCGGGGCCCGCTCGGCCGCGGCCATGGCCGCCCGCACCCGGGGGGCCAGCCATTCCGGCGTCGTATAGCCCGGGTACACGGCCAGCCGTTCCACCAGGTGGAACCCCGCGGCCTCGGTCACCGCGCGCAATTCGTCCAGTTTGGGCCAGGGCGCTTCGGGGTTGATGTGGTCCACCGTCACCGGCGAGACGCCGCCCCAATCGTTGGCCCCGGCCAGCAAATACAGGCCATACACCTCAGGGGCTAAGTTGGGCGGTGCCTGCAGGTTCATCTCGGGCCCCAAAATAAGGCGAGCCACGGCCAGGGTGCGCAGCATATCCCACACCGTGGGCTCGGGGTGGTGGGCCATGCGGGTGCCGGGCTTGGCCCGAAAGTTTTGGATGATGACTTCCTGAATGTGCCCGTAGCGGCGGTGCACTTCCGCGATGGCAAACAGACTATCGACCCGTTCCTCGGGGGTTTCGCCAATGCCGATGAGAATACCGGTGGTGAAGGGGATGCGCAGGCGGCCCGCGTCTTCCAGCACCTGCAGGCGCAGGGCGGGGTGTTTGTCGGGGCAGCCGAAGTGGGGGCCGCCCGGTTCCAACAACCGCTCGCTAACCGATTCGAGCATCAGGCCCATGCTGGCGCTCACCTCCCGCAGCCGGGCCATTTCTTCGTAAGTGAGCACGCCGGCGTTGATATGGGGCAACAGGCCGGTCTCGTCCAGCACCCGGCCGGCCATGGCGTAGAGGTAAGCCACGGTCGAAGGGTAGCCGAGGCGTTGCAGCGCCTGCCGGGCCGCGCGATGGGCCAGCTCGGGTTTGTCGCCCAGGCTGAAGAGGGCCTCGCGGCAGCCGTGGGCCGCGCCCCGGCGGGCAATGGCCAGCACTTCGTCGGGGGTCAAATAGCGGGCCGCGGGGTCGGTAGGGGCCTTGACGAAGGCGCAATAGGCGCACCGGTCGCGGCACAGGTTGGTGAGGGGAATGAACACATTGCGGGAAAAGGACACC
>JALSPJ010000250.1 GCA_026985995.1 Anaerolineales bacterium | reverse complement strand
CAGGATGCGGCCAGGGCCATAAGCGCGGCCAGGTCCGCGGCCCGGGCGTGCATGAGCGCGTAAGCTTCTTCACGGGTGACCGCGCCGCGGCGGTGCACGCGCTGTAACACGGCGGATAAAACGGTCATGGGCTGCCTCCGGGGGCGGTGTGGGAGCCGGCGGCGGTCAGGCTTTCCACCAGCCGCGCGGCCTGGGTCAGCCCGTCGGCGCGGCGCAAGGTTTGGCCCAGGGCCGCCGCGCGGGCGCGCATTCGGTCATCGTGCAGGGCCTGGTGCAGCGCCTGGGCCAGGGCCTGGGCTGTAAGCCGGCGCCGCGGGATGGGCTGCGGCCCGACGCCTAACGCGGCCACCCGGCGGCCCCAAAACGGCTGGTCCATCAAATAGGGCACCACCACCGCGGGCACGCCAGCCTGGAGCGCGGCCGCGGTGGTTCCGGCCCCGCCGTGGTGCACCACGGCCGCGCAGCGGGGGAAAAGCCAGGTGTGGGGCACTTCGTCGACGACGAAGACATCGGAGGGCAGCGCGCCGTGGCCCAGGCGGGCCCACCCACCCAGCAGGACCCCGCGGCGGCCCACCGCGCGCAGGGCTTCGACGACCATACGGGTCAGGCCGCGGGGGTCCTGGTCGACCATGCTGCCAAAGCCCACATAGACGGGCGGCGGCCCGGCTTCGAGAAAATCTACCAGGGCCGCGGGTGGTTGCCAGCCCCGCGGGGGTGGGAGCAGCCAATAACCGGTGAGGTGGACGCCCGGGTCCCAATCGGGCGGGCGGGGCACCACCTGCGGGGGGAAGGCGTAGAGGATGGGCCGCGGGAAGGGGTCGGCGGTGAGGAACTCACGCCATGGTCGAGGCGGCAGGCCCAGCACTGCGCGGCGAAAGCGGTTGATGTGCGGTCGGGCCAGGCCGGCCAGCGCGGCGTTGACCAGCCAATAGGTCCCGCGGTGGTAAAGGGTTTGGCCGGGCAGCTTGCGGGGCCAGGGAGGCGCCAGGGAATGGGCAAAGGCCCGGGTGGGGGTGAGGGGCTGCACCGCGGCCATCATGGCCGGGATGCCTCGGGCCTGGGCCATATCGACTGCGACCAGGGCCAGAGGGGAAAAGACGACGCTATCGGCCTGGGCCATGGCCTCATACATGCGCTGGAAGATATGCGCGGCCGTGGTTTTGCCGCTGCGGGCCAGTTCCCACAGCTGTCGCAGCGCGCTGCGATGGCCCACCTGCACCAAATCGGCCATGTGGCGCTGCACCTGGGCCTCGAAGGGGTGGGGGTGCAAGCCATACTGGCGGATGAGGGCCTCGAAGACCCGGTCGGCCACCACCGTGACCCGATGGCCCCGTTGGCGCAGGGCCCAACCCAAGGCGACGAAAGGCTGCACATCGCCCCGGCTGCCCAGCGCGACGATGAGGACATGCATGGCGTGTTTCCTCGCGGCCGTGATGTGGGCCCAATCATACCATGCGCGGCCCTCGGCCGGTCGTGGAGGGGAGGTTGGTGGTTGGTGGTTGGTGGTTGGAAGTTAGAAGTTGGTAGTCGGTGGTTGGAAGGTGGCAGGAGGCCGCGCGTTTTTAGACTGCGGCACGCTCGTGCCGCTTTGGTTCCTGGAGCCCTGGCACCGCGGTGCCTCACACGAGGACACGGAGAGTACGGAGGGAGGTTGGAAGTTGGGGGTTGGAAGTTGGCGGGTGGCGGGGTCCGCCTTTGCTCCCTGCTGACCGCTGACTGCTGTCTGCTCATTGCTGTTTTCATCCGCGGCTTCATCCCCCAGGGCACACCGCCGTGCGCCCCTACCGTGCGCCCTGCTGACCGCTGACTGCTTCCTGCTGTCGTTCATCCGCGTTTATCCGCGTGTATCCACGGTTGCATCCCCCGACGCAACACGCCGCGCCCCTACCGCACGGCATGTGACATTTTGGAAACATTCCGATTTGCGAAAATCACCCTTGCCTTTCGCCCGGGCCTTGGGTATACTGGGGGCCCAGGAATTTACAAGACTTTTCTCTAAAAAATCTACCTTAGGAGGCTCGTTTCATGTTGGCAGCATTGCTCCTCGCGCTGCGTGAAGGCCTGGAAGCCGCGCTCATTGTGAGCATCATTCTCGGCGCGCTGGCCCGCTTCGGATTGCCTCATTTGCGTCGCACGGTTTGGGCCGGGGTGGGCACGGCCAGCGCGTTGAGCCTGGCCGTGGGGGGTGGGCTTTACGCCCTGGGCCTGGCCCTGGAAGGCCCGGCCGAACAAATCTTCGAAGGCACCACCATGCTGCTGGCCGCCGGCGTGCTGACCTGGATGCTCTTCTGGATGCAACGCCATGCCCCCGGCCTGCGCCAACGCATCGAAAGTGATGTGCAGCGCGCGGCGCGAGGCTCCCTGTTCGCCCTGGCCTTCTTCGCAGTGGTGCGGGAAGGCGTCGAGCTGTCCCTCTTTCTGGTCGCGCTCATCTTCCAAAGCAATACGCTGCCCGTGCTCACCGGCGCGCTCACCGGCCTGGCCGCGGCCATCGCCCTGGGCTGGGCCCTCTATGCCTCCACCCTGCGCCTGAACCTGCGGGCCTTCTTCCGGGTGACCACGGTGCTGCTCCTGGCCGTGGCCGCCGGCCTGGTGGCCCATGGCATCCACGAGTTCGTGGAAGTGGGCTGGCTGCCCGCGCTGGTGGACCCCATCTGGAACACCAACGCCGTGTTGGCCGAAACCTCTCTGGCCGGGCAATTCCTCAAGGCCCTGTTCGGCTACAACGGCGACCCCTCCCTCATGGAAGTGTTGGCCTATGTGGCCTACATTGCCCTCATCGTTCGCTTCGTGTTCCGGCCCGCGTGGCGGCCCACGCCGTCATAACCCGCGGGGCCGGTCATCTTCTCCTGTGGAGGCGCGTATGGCAACGCCCATTTCCCAACGCGGTTATGTGCACCCCGAGGTGCTGGTTTCCACCCAATGGGTGGCCGAGCATCTGAACGACCCCCAGGTGCGCATCATCGAATCCAACGAGGACCCGCTGCTTTACCCCAGCGGCCACATTCCCGGCGCGGTGGAAGTGGACTGGGTGCGGGACCTGAACCACCCCGTCATCCGAGACTATCTGGATCGGGAGGGCTTCGAGGCCCTGATGCGGCGCATCGGCGTCACCCCCGAGACCACGGTGGTGTTCTACGGCGACAAGCACAACTGGTGGGCCACTTACGCGTTTTGGGTCTTCCAGCTCTTCGGCCACACCAACGCCAAAATCATGGACGGCGGTCGCCTCAAATGGGTGCAAGAAGGCCGCCCCCTCACCCGGGAAGTGCCCCACTACCCACCCACCGACTACCGCGCGCCCGAGCGCGACGACAGCCGCATTCGGGCCTTTCGGGACCAGGTGTTGGCCCATGTGCAGGCCGGCAAACCCCTGGTGGATGTGCGCTCCCCCGAGGAATACCGGGGCGAACGCCTGCACATGCCCGACTATCCCAATGAAGGCGCGCTGCGCGGCGGACACATCCCCGGCGCGGTCAACATCCCCTGGAGCCGGGCCGTGGACCCCACCGACGGCACCTTTTTGGACGCCCCGCGGCTGCGCCAGATTTACGAGCAGGAAGCCGGGCTGCGCCCCGACGACGACCTCATCGTCTACTGCCGCATTGGGGAACGCAGCAGCCACACCTGGTTCGTGTTGACCTATCTGCTGGGCTTCGGCAAGGTACGCAACTACGACGGCAGCTGGACCGAGTGGGGCAACCTGGTGGGCGTGCCCATCGAGAAATAGCCCCTGTCGGCCCTCGGCCTTTGCCCGCGCCCCGGCCTCGCTCTGCCGGGGCGCGGTTCGTTGAACCCGCGACTTTTACACCGGTCGCGGGTTTTTCTTCCATGACTTACACCTTTTTCGCCATCCCCCTTTCAGGAGTGAGGGTCATGGGCAAACCCGTTGCGGTCGTGACCGATAGCACGGCCACCATCCCCCAGCATTTGGTGCAGGAATACAACATCACCGTGGTGCCGCTGCATGTGATTTGGGACGGTCAAACCTATTTGGACGGCATCGACATCACCCCCGACGCGTTCTACCAGCGGCTGCGCACCTCCAAAAGCATCCCCACCACCTCGCAGCCTTCGGCTGCGGCCTTTGCCGAAATCTACCGCCGCCTGCACGAACAGGGCTACGACATCCTGGCCGTGCTCATCTCGTCCAAGCTCTCGGGCACCATCGCTTCGGCAGAACAGGCCCGGCAAATGGTCCCTGAGGCCCGGGTGGAAATCGTGGATTCGCTGCATGTGGCCATGTCGTTGGGCTTTCAGGCCCTGGCCGCGGCCCGGGCCGCCAAGGAAGGGGCTACGCTGGAAGAAGCCAAAGCCGTGGCCGAACGGGCCCGCGCCGGCGCGGGGGTGTTGCTGCTGCCCGAAACCCTGGAATATCTGCACCGGGGCGGGCGCATCGGTGGCGCGGCCCGCTTGTTCGGCACCATGCTCAAAATCAGCCCCATCCTTGAAGTGCGCGATGGCCGGGTCGAGCCAGTGGAAAAGGTCCGCACCCGCAAGAAGGCCATCAAGCGCCTGGTCAACCTGGCCGTGGAGCGCATGGCCGGGCGGGAACCCGTGCGCGTGGCGGTGCTGCACGCGGATGTAGAAGACGAAGCCCGCCAAATCATGGACATGCTCAAAACCCACATCCAACCGGTGGAAGAATACATCACCCCCGTGAGCCCGGTAGTGGGCGTGCATGTAGGCCCCGGCACCGTGGGCATCACCTATGTTGCCGGCGCATAACCCGCGGCAAGGCACCCCTCTTTTACGCGTCGCGGGCCGGCATGTGCTGCCGGCCCGCGGTGTCTTATCCTCTCGGCGCGCTGCAGCTCAATCTTCCCCCCGGCGCAGCAGCAGCACCAGGCCGAAGAACGCGGTGGCCAGCAGCACAATGGTCGCGCCCGAGGCCGTATTCAGCCCGTAGGCCAGCAGCAAGCCGCCCACCACACTGGTCACGCTCAGCGCCACGGCCCAGGCCATCATGCCCCCCACGGTGGAACTCAGGCGATAGGCCGCGGCCGGCGGCGTGACCAACAGCGCGGACACCAACACAATGCCCACCACTTTGAGCGCCACCACTACCGTCACGGCGATGAGGGTGAGCAGCAGGTAATACAGCGCGGCCTCGGGCAGCCCGGCCACCCGCGCGCCTTCGGGGTCAAAGGCGATGAACACGAATTCCTTATAAAGGAGAAAAACGGTCAGCAGCACCAGCACGCCGACGCTCAAAATGAGCTTCAGGTCGCCGGGGGAAACGGCCAGCACACTGCCGAAGAGGTAGGCGAACAGGTCCACATTATAGCCCTGGCGCAGGCCCAGCAACAGCGCGCCCAGGGCCATGGTCGCGGCGAAGAAGATGCCGATGGCCGTGTCTTCTTTGAGCGCGCCGCGGCGGGTGACCATGCCAATGCCCCAGGCCACCAGCAGGCAAAAAGCCAGTGCGGTACCCAAGGGGGGCAGGCCCAACAACACCCCCAGCGCCACGCCGCCAAAGGACGCGTGCGCGATGCCGGTTCCCATGAACGACATGCCCCGCAGCACCACGAACACGCCCACCACCGCGGTGAGCACCCCGACCATGACCCCGCCCAGCAGGGCCCGCTGCATGAAGGCGTATTCCCACCAATTCATGAACCGGCCTCCTCGTCGTCGGGGCGCACCACCAGGTGCGGCGTCGCGCCCGGCAGGTGGTGGAAGAACACCGCCTCGCAGCCGTACATCTCGTCCAGCGTGTCGCTGGTGAGCACCGCCTCGGGCCGACCGTGGGCCACCAGCCGGCGGTTGAGGCACGCCACGCTATCGACGAACTGGGCCACCACCCCCACATCGTGGGAGACCATGACCACGGTCATGCCTTCCCGATGCAGCTGGCGCAGCAGCTCGTAGAGGGTTTGCGAAGCCGCCACATCCACCGCCGCGGTGGGCTCGTCGAGCAGCAGCAAGCGGGGCTGGGTGACCAGCGCACGGGCCAGGAACACCCGCTGGCGTTCGCCGCCCGAGAGCGCGCGCAGGGGGCGGTCGGCCAAGTGGGCGATGCCCACCCGCGCCAGGGCCTGGTGCACCAGGCGCCAGTCCGCGGGCCCGGGGCGGCGAAAGAGCCCCAGCACGCCGTAACGGCCCATCATCACCACATCCTTGGCCCGCACCGGAAAGTGCCAATCGACCCGGTAGAACTGGGGCACATAGCCGATGGCCCGCCGCAGGGGGCCCAGGCGCCACGGCTCGCGGCCAAACACCCGCACCGTGCCCCGGGTGGGCCGCACCAGGCCCAATATCACCCGCAGCAGGGTGGTTTTGCCCGCGCCATTGGGCCCCAACAAGGCCCAAAAGGAGCCCTGCTCAATCCGCAGGCTTACCTCTTGCAGCACCACCCGGCCCTGCAGGCGCACTTCCACCCCCTGCATCTCCACCGCGGGCACATCGGGCGGAATGTTCAGCAGCGCCATGGTTCACGCCTCACGGGTTTGGGGGCCGTGCAGCAAAAAGTGCTGCACCCGCTCCGCGTTGCCGTGCCGGGTATACACCGTCAGCCGGTCCCCGGCCTGCAGCAGCGTATCGCCGTGGGGGAACCACACCTTGCGGCCCCGGCGCACGGAAATCAACAGACAATCCTGGGGCAACTGCAGCTCCCGCACATACTTGTTCACGGCCCAGGCCTCCCGGGGCAGTTCCACCTGCACGAATTCCAGACCTTCGTCTTGGGCCCGGGCCAGGGCCTGCTGGCGTTGGCGCTCTTCCTCCCGGCGGGCCAGGGCCACATTGTAGGCCGAGATGATATCGCGGCGGCGAATGATGCCCAACAAGCGGTGCGGGTCATCCCGGGCCACCACGGGCAAACGGCTCACATCGCGCATGCCCATCTTGCGCATCACATCCCACAAAGTCTCGTCGGGGTAAGCCACCACCACATCCCGGGTCATGATATCCCGCACCCGCAGGTGCTCACCATCGTCTTTTTGCAGCGCGCGCTGATAATCGCCCAAGGAAACGATGCCCACCAGCCGACCCGCGGCATCCACCACGGGGAAGCCGTGTACATGGGCCTCCTCGAAAGCCTTGCCCAGCAGCCGCACGGGCATGTCTTCGGGCACGGTCTCGGGGTGCGGGTCCATGGCCTCGGCCACGGTCACGCTTTCCATCACATCCACCTCGCGGCCCTGGCGCAGCACAATGCCCCGCCGGGCCAGCTTGAGGGTGTAGATGGATTCGGGCATGAGGATTTGGGCGATGAAAGTGCTGATGACCGTGGCGAACATGAGGGGCAAAATCAGGCGATAGTCGTTGGACATCTCGAAGACGATGAGGATGGCCGTCATGGGGGCGCGGGCCGCGCCGGCGAAAGTGGCCGCCATGCCCACCAGCGCGTACGCGCCCGGGTTGATGTCGAGGCCGGGGAAGGCGCGCTGCAAAAGCAGCCCCAACGCGCCGCCCATGGCCGCGCCCGAGAACAACGCCGGCGCGAACACACCGCCCGAGTTCCCCGCGCCTAAGGTGAAGCTCGTAGCCACCAGCTTGAACAGGGCCAGCAGCAACAGCGCGCCCACGGTCAAGGGCACATTGGCGGCGATGACCTCGCCGATGAAGTGCAGGCCCGGCCCCAGCACCTGGGGAAAGGCCAGGCCCACCACCCCGGTGAGGGCCATGCCCACCGCGGGTTTGAGCCACTCGGGAAAGCGCCACTCCTCGAACAGGTCTTCCAGCGCGTAGAGCATTTTGATGAACAGCACGGCCACCAGCGCGCTCAGCAGGCCCAAACCTGCGTAGAAAACGATTTCCACAGCCGCGTTCAGGCCATAAGCCGGCACATGGAAGGCCGGCGCGCTGCCCAGATAAGTGTGGCTGACAATGCTGGCCGTTACGGCCGAGATGACCACGATGCCGAAGTTGGCCATCTCGAATTCGCCCAAAATCACTTCCAGCGCGAACAACACGCCGGCGATGGGCGCGTTGAAAGTGGCCGCGATGCCGCTGGCCGCGCCCGCGGCCACCAAAATCTTCAGCCGTTCGGTGGAAACCCGCAGCGCCTGGCCCAGCACCGAGCCCAGCGCGGCGCCGATTTGCACAATGGGCCCTTCCCGGCCCGCGGAGCCCCCCGCGCCAATGGTCACCGCGGAGCCCAAGGCCTTGGCCACCACCACGGCCGGACGAATGCGCCCGCCGTTCAGGGCCAGCGCCTGCATCACCTCGGGCACGCCGTGGCCCTTGGCCTCCTGGGCAATGTAAGTCACAATCAGGCCCGTGAGCACGCCGCCCACCAGCATGGCGGCGAACATCCCCGCCGGGCCCCAGCTGGCGCGCAGGCTTTCGGTCACCCCTTGCACCCAGGCCAGCAAACGAATGAAAATGACCGCACCGTAGCCGGTGGTCATGCCGATGACCACGGCCATCAACGACAAACGGAACAAAATCGCAGGGGAACCCAGGCGTCCGATGACGCGTTCCCGCCATGAAGGACGAGCAGAGACGGTTGTTTGGCTCATGTTGCGACCTCCCATGACACACCTGCCAAAGGCAACGAAAGAACACGACAGGGCCCACGCCCGTAAGCGTCGACGCAGGGGCGAGCGCGGCTACGCGGCCGCGGCTCCGGACGACGGTGGGCCGTGCGACCCCGGCAAGGGGGAGGTCTGGTCGCGCTGGGCCGCGACCCTGGCGCGGTACACGCCCTGATAGCGCGGGGGCAACAAGCGGGCAATGGCCAGCATGATGCGCTCGGTGCCCACGGGCAGGGCCTGCCGCAGGCCGCCTTCCGCGGGCAGCAAGTCGTCCAGCGTAAACGGCGGGCCGAAGGTCACGCTCACCTTGGGCCGTCGGCCGCGCTTGAGATGACCAAAGACATTCTCGTCTTCGGTGCCGGTGAGGGCCACGGGCAGCACCGGTACCCGGGCCTTGAGGGCCAAAAACGCGGCGCCCTCGGTGCCCGGTTCCAACGACCGGGTGACACTCTGCCGCCCCTCGGGGGCCAGGGCCACCACCCGCCCCTCTTCCAGGGCTTGCAGCGCGGCCTTGAGCGCCCGCCGGTCCGGGCGACCCCGGTGCACCCAAATGGCGCCATACGCGTTCAGCAGCCAGCGCACGGGCTTGATGTCATAGAGCTCCATCGCGGCCAGCACATCGGGCTGCCAGGGCAAATGGGCCAGTACCACCAGCGCGTCCGCGTCGCCTAAGTGGTTCACCGTAAGCAGCAGCGGCCCCTGGGGGGGAATATGCTCCAGCCCCCGGGCCTCACAGCGGGTCAACAGGCGCACCAACAGCCGGGCCAGACCCTGCAGCAAACGCCGACGCCAGCGTAGCCCCCGGGTCAGGCGCGGCAGACGGGTGCGCTCGGGCCAATAGCCCTGGGTCACGGGCTTGGGCGGCAACGGTTCCCCTTCGGGCAAACGCGGAGTCGGCCCGGTCATGCCTGGTCCTCCAAATACGGCCGCAGCGCCGGGGGCGGTTCCCCCGCGTAAGCGCCCCGGTATTCGGGCGGCAGCAGCGCGGCGACCCGATACAGCATCAAATCGGTGTTGTAGCGGCGGGCCTGCTTGCGCGGGCCGGGCCAGGCCGCCAGGGGCGGCAGCACAAAGGGCCGGCCTACCCGCATTTCCAGCCGCGGGCGCTTGCCCCGGCGGGCCCGGCGCAGCGCCTCGTCGGTGCTGCCTACCACCCCCACCGGAACCACAGGCACCTGGCCTACCCGGTCCAACACATACGCCAGCCCGGTCCAGCCCTGCCGCATGCCCGGCACATGCGAGCGGGTGCCTTCAGGGGCCAGCAACAAGGGCCAGCCGCTGCGCAGCACCGCGACCAGCCGGTCCAGCTGCTTGCGGTCAGGCTGGCCGCGATAAATGGGCAGCGCGCCATACAGCCAGGTAATCACATTCTGGCCCTTCCCCCGCTGGAACACCTCCACCGCGGCCACGGTTTCAATGCGGTGGGTGGGCCAAAACGCGAGGATGAAGGGTGGGTCGACGATGGACACATGATTGTAGACCACCACATACGGCCCGCGCGGGGGCACATGCTCCAGCCCCTGCAGCCGCACCCGATACGCGGCCCGAAACAGGGCCCGAAACACGGGCCGCAACGCGACCCGGGCGGCCAGGTTCCACCAGCGGGGGCGATAGGCCGCGGCTTTGCTCATACCCGCTGCTCCGCGGGGGCCGAGTTGCGCTGCCGCACCAGGGCCATCACCCGCTCGAAGACCTGCTCGGGCGTCAGGCCGTCGCTCTGCAGCACCACCGCGTCGGGAGCCGGGCGCAGCGGAGCCACGGCCCGGGAGGCATCCAGCCGGTCCCGGGCCCGCAAATCTTCCAAAATGCGGGCATACGACACGGTCTCCCCGCGGCCCTGGGCCTCCAAATAGCGCCGACGGGCCCGTTCTTCCACCGACGCGTCCAGGTAAATCTTCAAATCCGCGTCGGGCATGATGACCGTGCCGATATCCCGGCCCACCATGACCACCCGGCCCTGGCGGCCAATGCGCCGCTGCACGGCTTTGAGGGCCTCCCGCACGCCCGGGTGTGCGGCCACCACCGACACCCAACGGTCCACCTCGGGGGCGCGCACGGCCCAGGTCACATCCTGGCCTTCGACCCACACATCGTTGCTGCGCCCATCGTCTCGGCTGGGGGGGCGCACCTCGATGCGCAGGGAGCGGGCCAGGTGGGTCATGGCCGCGGGGTCGTCGGGTGCGAGGCCCCGTTGCAACGCGGCCCAGGTCACCGCCCGGTAGAGCACGCCGGTGTCGAAATAAAGGTACCCCAGGGCACGCGCCAGGCGGCGGGCCAGGGTGCTTTTGCCCGAGGCCGCGGGGCCGTCGATGGCAATGGTCAGCGGCTTGCTCATGGTTGGGCCTCCTCACAGGCAGGGTTTGGGGGAAAGGCTCCGCGCGGGCCGGGCACGCGCCTCAAGGCCCCGGGTTTGCAACCGGCCCGGCAAACGCGTCGCTGCGCACCCACAGCACCACATACGCCGCGCCGCGCGACACGGGCCCGGCGAACCAGGTGGTGAGCCAGGGCGCGGTATCCACCTCGGTGAGGCGATACTTTTGCCCCCGATACGCAGCGCCGTCGGGCTGCGGGCCCTCGGCCAGGGTCAACACCACCAGGGGCGCTTCGCCGGGCATGAGGGCCTGCCGCATCTGCAGGCGTGGAAAGCGGCTGACCCCCAGCCAAACCACGGTGGGATGGTCCGCCAACACCGCGCCGGGCAAATCCTGCGCCGCGCCGCGCGCCAGCCGGTTCCCCCAAAAGGTGAGCCCGGCCTCTAAGGCCCGCACATCGTAGGCCACCGGGTCCCGCTGCCAGCCGTGCCCGGCCGCGGGGGCATACCACGCGTGGCGCAGGTTCACCCCGCTTATCAGCAAGCTGAACGCCAGCGCGGCCAACAGCCCACCCTGCCGCGGCACGGACCGGCCAGGGAACAGGGCCCGCGCCACCAACACCAGCAACACCATGGCCAGCACGGCCAAGGCCGCCAGCCCCCAGCGCAGCGGGCCCAACAGCAGCTGGGCCTGGGGCGCGGCCACGGTGAGCCCGGCCAACGCGGCAAAAACCAACAACCCCGCGGCCATGGCCCACTCGGCCCAATGCCCGGGCCAACGCCCATAGACCTGCAGCCAGGGTTCCACCGCCCAGGGGGCCAGGGCCAGGGCCAGCCAGGCCAGGTTCGCGGCCTGCCGCGCGGGGTAAAGGGCCCACAACCCCAGCAAGGCTAAGGCAAAGGCCCAGGGGAGCCACACCCGCCGCGTGGCCCAGGGTTTGGCCTGCCAAAGCAGACCGACCCCGGCCCAGGCCAGCAAGGGCGCGGCGTACATGAGCCCCAGGGCCACCGAAACCCGCGGGCCAACCGCGCGCCATCCGGCCAGCCAGTGCACCAGGCCCCCGGCCCAACCGCCCAGCCCCGCGGGGTAACCCAGGCCCCCGGTGACGACCAGC